>JAGBMX010000002.1 GCA_017634675.1 Selenomonadaceae bacterium
AAAAAGAGAAAAAAACTTTAATAATCGGTTTAGTGAAAACCAAAAATTTCATCTCAAAACTATCAATTTACGTTTGTTAAAGTTTTTTCTTTTTCTCTTTCTTTGCTTCTTTCTTTCTCTTTTTCTTTTTTACAAAAAAGAAAAAGAGAAAGAAAGAAGTTTTTCGTAAGAAAAAAGAAAAACCTAAAAAAAGAGGCCCGACCCTTTGGTCGGGCCTCGAAAGACCGATTAACCTAATTCGGCGAAGTATTTAATGGTGCGAACCATCTGGCTGGTGTAGCTGTTTTCGTTGTCGTACCAGGAAACAACCTGAACTTCGGTGTTGCCGTCGCCGATAGGGGCAACCATTGTCTGGGTAGCGTCAAAGAGGGAGCCGTACTTCATGCCGATGATGTCGCTAGAGACGAGCTGTTCCTCGGTGTAACCGAAGGACTCGTTGGAAGCTTTCTTCATGGCTTCGTTAATCTGTTCCACGGTGACTTCGCCTTTAACAACGGCAAAGAGAAGAGTGGTGGAACCGGTAGGGGTAGGAACGCGCTGCGCAGCGCCGATGAGTTTGCCTTTTAATTCGGGGATAACAAGACCGATAGCTTTTGCTGCGCCGGTGGAGTTAGGAACGATGTTGCAAGCGCCTGCGCGGCTGCGACGGAGATCGCCTTTGCGCTGAGGACCGTCCAAAATCATCTGATCGCCGGTGTACGCGTGAATGGTAGCCATGATGCCGCTCTGGATAGGCGCAAGGTTGTGGAGAGCCTGTGTCATGGGAGCGAGGCAGTTCGTGGTGCAAGACGCAGCGGAAATAATCTTGTCGTCTTTGGTAAGAACATTGTGGTTAACATTGTAAACGATGGTGGGAAGATCGTTGCCCGCAGGAGCGGAGATAACGACTTTCTTTGCGCCGGCGGCGAGGTGCGCCGAAGCCTTCTCTTTGCTGGTGTAGAAACCGGTGCATTCCAAAACGACGTCAACATCGTGTTTCTTCCAAGGAATGTTCTTAGCGTCCGGCTCTTTGTAGATGATGATTTTCTTACCGTCAACGACGATGTTGTTGTTTTCGCCTTCGCCTTCGTTGAATTCAACGGTATGGAGACCTTCGCCGATGCGTCCCATGTAGCCGCCCTGCGCTGTGTCGTATTTTAAGAGATGAGCGAGCATTTTGGGGCTGGTGAGATCGTTAATCGCCACAATCTCATAACCATCGGCATCGAACATCTGACGGAAAGCCAAACGACCAATGCGACCAAAACCGTTGATAGCAACTTTAACTGCCATAAAAATATTACCTCCAATTCATAAAGAACGCTCGGCATTTTAAAAAAGCGTCCTGCGCTTAAAAACACATTGCTTTTAAAAAGCACCCTGCGTCTAATTAACTTTTTATACTGTTTGATTTTACAACAATTTATCCATAATTGTCAATAAAAAAGAGGGAATGAAGAAAAAATTTCGTCTGCGAAAACTTAACATACATTTTTCCCCGCACACAGTTTTTGCAGGATTTCAAGCAATTTTGTCGAATTTTACATATGATTAAAGCATTTAAAAAAGCCCGCCTCAGAGGGTTCGGTCGCAAAACGACAGTGAGGAATTAAGGAAATACTGATTAATTCCTTAAAAATTGTAAAGCTAGAAAGGAAGACGTATCATGTCAAACGAAAAAGAAATTCTTAAAAAATTAGAACAGATGAGCTTTGAGATTGACACACTAAAAGCTAAGGTTGAAAAATTGGAACATGATGCCGTTCAAACAGAAAAGGCTCCTACAATAGAGCAACAGTTAAAGGCGATAGACGGTTTAAGCAAGCTTTTGAGCGAAGATGAAAAAATTGCCTTTGGGGCGTTTATGGACAAAGAAAGACAGAGAAAGGCGAATTTATATGGCTGAACGCTATCTGTTAGATTCAAACGCCGTTAGCGATATTCTATGTGGAGAAAAAAACGTTATCGAACATTTAAAAATCGCTATTAAAAACGGGGCGCAAATCGCTACTTGTTCAATAGTTTATTACGAGATTGAACGAGGTTTGAAGGCGGCAGGTTCCAGTCGAAAACTTCAAGCGTTCTATGAACTTTATGCAAATTTGCGACACGTATACCTTGACAGAAGAGATTTAGAAGCCGTAAGGAAATCATCGGATATATATGTGGAATTACATAAAGGAAGACAAATAGAAGACAACGACATCTTTATTGCAGCAATAGCAATGGTAAACGACTACACTTTAATTACTGATAATACGAAACATTTTGGACGTATTGAGGGAATAAAGATAGAAAATTGGAGAACAGAACCGAATAATTTTCTTTGATTAATTCTTCCATAGATGTTATACTACATTTGAAAAATCAGAAATAAACCGAAAGGGAGAAACGTATGAGAAGATTGCCAAAGAAGATAATGTGTTGCTCGTGTCACCAGATGGTGCCCACGGAACCCCAATACAACATTCCCATATACGAAGAAACGTCGGGACTCGCTATATGCAGGTCATGCCTAAAGGAAATATATCACGCCATTGAAAATTTAGCGGCGGAATCGGGAGAACCGGATGCGGAGGCGGAAATTGTACAAACCAGCAAAAATTCCGCTTCCAAGGCTTTCGATTTGGATTCTATGCTCGCTAACAACAAACCTCACAAGATAAAAGAGTATCTGGACGAATACATTATCAATCAGGACAGGGCGAAGAAGATACTCTCCGTTGCCGTCTACAACCACTACAAACGGATAAAATACGCAAGAGATCAAGAGCAACTTAAAGCGACGGAGATGAAGACCAAGTCGGCAAAACAGAAGATACAGGACAAACCGACGGATTTTGAAGAGATTGAAAAGAGCAACGTGATAATGATAGGCCCGTCGGGTTGCGGCAAAACGGCGCTCTTGTCCCATCTTTCAAGGCTGCTCGACGTGCCGTTTGCGGTGACGGATGCAAGCAGTTTGACAGAAGCGGGCTATGTAGGCGCAGACGCGGAAGTTGCGGTAAGGAACCTCTATTATGCGGCGGACAAAGATATAGCAAGGGCTGAAAGAGGAATTATCTATCTTGACGAGTTTGACAAAATAGCCAGAAAATCCGGCATAAACAATTCCATCACGGCGGATCCCGGGCATGAAGGCGTACAGCAATCCCTTTTAAAGATGATTGAAGGCAATATGGTAGAGTTTACGGCAAGAGGTCAACGCAAGCACCCGGACGCACCTACTATTAAGATGGACACCAAGAACATATTGTTTATAGTGGGCGGCGCTTTTGTGGGGATTGAAAAGGAAATCCAAAAGCGGCTCCAAAAGAACGACGCCACCATAGGTTTTGGCGCAAAAATCAACAGCGACGAGGAAAGAGAAAAGTATAACAAACTGATACACGAGACTCGGCCGGAGGATTTGATGGAGTACGGCATTTTGCCCGAAGTTATCGGCAGACTTCCCATTATATGCACCCTTGAAGAACTCTCGGAAGACGATTTGCTTAGAATCCTGACCGAGCCGAAGAACGCCCCTGTTAAACAGTATAAAAAACTTTTAAGCATGGACAATGTGGAGCTTGAATTTGATAAGGACGCGCTTTTGGAAGTGGCGAAAAAGGCCATTGAGAGAAAGACCGGCGCAAGATCGTTAAAGGGAATTATCGAAGACACCATGCTTGACATTATGTACGAGCTGCCCAAAGAAGATAAGAAGCGAAAAGTACGCGTCACGAAAGAATGTATAGAGAAAAAGGCTACGCCAATAATCACTTATGTTGAAGAATAACAAACCAACAAAATATTGTTTCGACCTTGATTCCACCATAACCAAGGTCGAAACTCTGCCTTTTTTGGCGGAGCATTTCGGCGTAAAACGCGAAATGGAACGCCTTTCCTGCTCGCTAAAAGAAAAAAACCTCGACTACGCCGAGGATTTAAAACTTAGATTGAACATATTAAAACCGTTTCCCATAAAGGAAATACAGGAGATTTTCACCACAATTCCCTTATGCGACGGCATACTTCGATTTATACGCAATCACGCAGAAGAATGCGCGGTAGTTACCAGCAACGTTGATTTATACATAAACCGTCTGATGAAGGAAGTAATCGGCTGCGAACATTACGCGTCGACGGGGGTGGAGTCGAACGGTCGATTGCTGACGATAAAGAGCGTTATATCGAAAGAGTCGGTTGTCACAGGTTTACAACATCAAGGTTATAAAGTAGCTTTTACGGGAGACGGGATTAACGACGCCGAAGCCGTAAAAGCGGCGGATTTAGGCGTCGCTGCGTCGTATGTAAAAAAAGCCGCGAAAGAGGCGGTATCTGCGGCGGATATTGAGGCTGCAACCGAAGCGCAAGCGATTTCGGCCATTAGCGCCGTCGGCTTTTAAAAAATTTTTTCGCAAAACTCCTCCGCCATTCGGACACCTTTCCTTTCAGGAGGAACATTCGGCTTTAATAAAAATAGAAGATGGGGCGCAAACGCGCCCCGCAGAGTGTAGACTTATTATTGTTACTTCCAATTTCAAGGGACACTCCCCCCTCCCCCCCTCTAAGAGGGGGGCTTAGTTTGAGGAAATATTGAAATTTTTTGGCTCAAAAGTCGCAATCCGAGTGCCTCCCTCCTAGAGGGAGGTGCCCGAAGGGCGGAGAGAGAGCCGTGAAGAGCACGATATTTATTGATTTGTCTACAGTCTGTGGGGCGCAAACGCGCCCCATTCGCATTTGCGCCCCATTTCATTGTTGAGTTATTCTATCCTCGCTATTGCGATACGAACCCAAGACCTGTCAGCCATGTAATCACATCATCCTTTGCGCTGTCGGGATTTTCCTGCACCCTTTTCCCTTCCAGCCCCAAGCCGTCGCGAAGTGTCATACCTTTGCCGTAACGGGGCAAATCCGATTCCTTGCCTGTCAGCACATTCCCCGCAGAAGTACAGAAGGGAATGACTGTCTTACCCGAAAAGTCATAGCTTTCAAGAAAAGTATAAACTGCCATTGGCGGATAGCTCCACCAAATCGGATAGCCAAGGAACACAGTATCGTAGTTCTGCCAGTTCGCCACTTTTCCCACAATCGCCGGGCGAGCCTCCTCGGCAAGTTCCTGCTTCGCCACTTCCGTACATTCCTTGTAATTTTCCGGATAGGGCTTCGCCGTCTTAATCTCAAACGTATCCGCGCCCACGACCTGAGCAATCATATCGGCCATGATGTGGGTGTTGCCCTTTTCGATGTAGCCGACATTGTAATTTTCCCCTGCGCGGGAGAAATACGCCACCAGAATTTTTTTTGATGTTTTGGCGCCTGCACCTTGTGTTGACGAATCGTTCTTAACGACGGAAGAGGGACTCTTTTCCGTCGTAGTCGCTTTTTTCCCGACGGAGGTTTTCTCCTCCGCGTTGCCACAGGCTGTCAAAAAGATTATCATCGTCAGCGACAAAATACCCAGCAGTAATTTCTTCATATTGCCTCCAAATATTCAAACAGATTTCCTCGCCCAAGCTACCGCCTTACTTTCAGACTGCGCCGCCTCTGCGCCGCGAATGGCGAGACCTGACAGCACCTCTGCCTTTGGGCAGGTCTTTTTTATTTCTTTCTCACTGCCGCCCATGCCGCTTCCCTCATGGGTGCAGAATGGAACGATTTTCTTTCCCTCCGTGTCGTAACGCTCCAAAAATGTGTAGCAAGCCATTGGCATCGTCCCCCACCAACAGGGATAGCCCAAGAATATCGTATCGTATTCGTCAATGCTGTCAAGATACTTAACAAGTTCAGGGCGCGCTTTTGCCCGAAGTTCCTCCTTCGCCTCTACGGTGCACTCCGTGTAGTCCTCGGCGTACTTCTTCACGGTGTCAATTTCAAACAAATCGCCGCCCACCGCTTTTTGAATAAACTCCGCCACGATTTCGGTATTGCCTTTGGCAAGATTCTTTATACTGCCGTTCACATAGTTTTGTCCCTTGCGGGAATAGTAGGCTATCAAAATTTTGGACATCAGCCACGCTTCCTCTCTATCTTACGAAATTTGTAAACACCGGTTCTTCCCTCTTTGGCAGCGGAATGTTCGCCTTATTCGCCGCTTCTTGGCATTTTAAGAAATAGGCCATATTATGCCCTAGAACCCGCATATTGCAAAGACCTTCTTCGTCTGCTTCCACTTCTTTAGCATCCATACCATGTACCATGTTCCAATATCTGGTGGAAATCACGGGCATTTCCTGTATTTGAAAATATTTGTTTATAATGGAAAAAGTTGCGGTGGTTCCGCTGCGGCGAGCAGAAACAACTGCCGCCGCCGGTTTTAAATAAAACGCTTTGTTTTGGTTTCCCACAAATTCAGAGAAAAACAACCTATCCATAAAACATTTTAAATTTCCGCTCATTCCCGCATAATGTACGGGCGACCCGAAAACAAAACCGTCCGCTTCGTAAGCCTTTTGGCGAAATTCGTTCACGCAGTCGTTCAACACGCATTTCTTTATTTCTCCGCATTTCATGCACCCCATGCAACCGCCTAAAGGTTTTACGCCAATCCAATAGATTTCCGTTTCCAAACCTTCGTCTGTAAGAACTTTTGCCACTTCTTCCAAAGCGCGATTTGTACAGCCGTTTTTATGAGGACTTCCGTTTACCAGTAAAACTTTCACTTCAATCTCTCCTTTTCCTAAAAAAAACCTTACTTTCTTTTTCTCTTTTCTTGTTACTATTCACGGGTAGTAAAAAAAGAAAAATATTGCTCTTCATGGTCAACCCCTCTGCCCTTCGGGCACCTCCCCTTTCAGGGGAGGCTCTCTGATTTCTCATTTTGTGGATGTATAATAGAAAAGTCACCTTCACGTTGCCTCCCCTGAAAGGGGAGGGGGACCGCGAAGCGGTGGAGAGGTCCACCATGAACGGCACTAATTCACCTTACTTTCTTTTTCTCTTTTCTTGTTACTATTCACGGGTAGTAAAAAAA
>JAGBMX010000019.1 GCA_017634675.1 Selenomonadaceae bacterium
CCACCGCTTCGCGGTCCCCCTCCCCTTTCAGGGGAGGCGCTAGAACGGGAAATTTTGACTTTTACATCCGCAAAAGTGGAAATCAGAGAGCCTCCCCTGAAAGGGGAGGTGCCCGAAGGGCGGAGGGGTTTTCTCTGAAAGCGGAATTTTCGAATTTATGAAACGCCCGTGCCAGCTATTGTTTTAAACTTGAAAATTTAAATCCGTATGTTCTTTTAACGGTAAAGCGTTTTTATCTTTATCCGACAATATTTTTGGCTCAATCAGCCAATCGATGCCGATTGCGGGGTCGTTCCAAAGTACGCTGCCCTCGGAAGATTTTTCGTAGAAATTGTCGGCTTTATACTCAACTTCAACATTATCAGTCAGCGTAATAAACCCGTGCAAAAATCCTCTTGGGATGAAAAACGCCAGATGATTTTCCGCCGATAACCTTGCGCTCACCCATTTGCCGTAATTAGGAGAACCTTTTCTCACATCGACCGCTACATCTAAAATCTCTCCCCTTGTACAACGGAGCATTTTTGCCTGCGAATACGGGTTAAGCTGATAATGAAGCCCCCTTAGAGTTCCTCTGTCTTTGGAAAAAGAGTGATTGTCCTGCACAAAATCAGTCTTTATGCCGCCCTTTTCCAACTCTCTTTTTGAATAACTTTCCATAAACCATCCCCGCGCATCCCCAAAAACCTGCGGCTCAATCAAATACACTCCGGGCAGTGTCGTTTCCGTTATCTTCATTTTAACTCCTTTTTCCTTCTATCATTTCCTCAAGATATAGTCCGTAATCATTCTTAGACAGCGGCGCTGCCAAGCGAAGCACATCTTCCGCCGTTATATATTTCATTCTGTACGCTATTTCCTCAAGGCAAGCTATCTTCAATCCCTGTCTTGCCTGTATCGTCTGAACGAAAGTCGCCGCCGACAGTAATGAATCGTGAGTTCCCGTATCAAGCCACGCATAGCCCTTGCCCATCTTTTCGACGGAAAGTTCGCCTGAGCTTAGATAATGCTTGTTTATATCCGTAATTTCGATTTCTCCGCGTTTTGATGGTTTTATCGTCTTTGCAATATCGGTTATTTTATTGTCGTAAAAATAAAGCCCGGTAACGGCAAAATTGCTTTTTGGTTTTTCGGGTTTTTCCTCTAAGCTTACGGCTTTACCGTCTTCGTCAAATTCGACGACGCCGTAACGGCTCGGATGTTTTACATAATAAGCAAAAACAGTCGCGCCTTCTTCTCTTGAGGCGGCGTGTCTGGTGAGTTCCTCAAAATCCGCACCGTAGAATATATTGTCGCCAAGTACCAACGCCGCCCCTTCTCCGGACAAAAAATCCTCCCCCACCAAGAAAGCGTCCGCAAGACCTCTTGGTTTATCCTGTACGGCGTAATGCAAGTCTAATCCCCATTGACTGCCGTCGCCCAATAATCTCTTAAAACTTTCCGCATCGTCCGGGGTAGTAATGATAAGCATCGTGCGAATCCCGGCAAGCATAAGGGTACTGATTGGGTAATATATCATGGGTTTATCGTAAATAGGCATAAGCTGTTTACTTGCGCCTCTGGTCAAAGGATAAAGCCTAGTTCCCGAACCTCCGGCTAAAACTATCCCTTTTTTCATAATCTTTTAACCCTTCCTACAAACTTTGGTAAACCTGAATTTTCAATTTCAATAAAGTTTAGAAATATAATTTTTAAAGTTTTTCTCTTTTTACAAAAGAAAACATTTCTAAAAACATTATTTCGACTTTATATAACATAATTCCTCTATTATTTTATTCGATTTACAATTTGTTGCTATTTTTTAATTAATTTCTAAATAAAAACCTATTGAAATTGGAAAATTTTATGTTATGATATATGTTGACAGATAAATGTATGTTTTCTCATTGGTTGCGTAAACTTCTTCTATGACAATTTTAAACCTGCGGGTTTAAGATTGTCTGCGGCCTCTCGCAAAACAAGCAAAGAGCGGTCGACGGAAGTTTTAATATAGGTTCACTTTTCTTCTGGATATAAAGGGGAGGTGGGCGACGGTAAAAATAAAACATAACGACAAAGGGTTCCGCCGCCCTTGCCGTTAGCAAAAGAAAAATCCCGCGCAGAGCGGGATTTTTTTTACGCCAGAAGCGGCTTGCAGGCTTCGGCCAATTTTTCTTTTGCTTTTTCGGCTTCGGCAAGATTTTTGCCTAAAGTGGTAAAATAGGTCTTAATCTTAGGCTCGGTGCCGGAGGGGCGCACCACCACAGTGGAGCCGTCCTCTAAGGAATAGATGAGAACGTTTGCCTTGGGAAGCCCGGTAGTTTCAGGTTTGGCATAGTCCACAACCTTTGTAACTTTAATCCCCGCAAAATCGGCGGGAGGATTCTTACGAAGATTCTCCATGATGCTCGCCATCTTATCCATGCCGGAAAGCCCCGGAAATTCAAAGGAATCCACCTTGTTCAAGTAACGCCCATACTGTTTATAGATTTCCTCAAGATGTTCCTTTATCGAAGAGCCTATGGAACGGTAGTACGCCGCCATTTCACAGATGAGCATTGAAGCGATAACCGCGTCTTTATCGCGAACATAAGGACCCGCCAAATATCCGTAGCTTTCCTCAAAGCCAAAGATAAAGCGCTCTTCCTCGCCCTTTTCCTCCAAATGCAAAATCTGATCGCCGATCCACTTAAAGCCGGTGAGCACTTGACGAAGTTCCACACCGTAATGTTCGGCAACTTTTAGAGCAAGAGGAGTGGATACCAAAGACATAACGGCGATAGGATCTTTTGGCATGGTGCCTTTCTCTTTTCTGCCTGCGCAAATATAATCAAGCAAGAGCACGCCCATTTCATTGCCGCTGACAAGCTCGTAAGAGCCGTCCGGGCATTTCATGGCTATACCAACTCTATCCGCGTCGGGATCGGTTGCAAGCATTAAATCTGCGCCGACTTTTTTCGCTAATTCCAAGCCTTTTTCGAGAGCGGCGAAAATCTCGGGATTAGGATAAGAGCAAGTGGTGAAATACCCGTTGGGATATTCCTGCTCGGGGACTATTGTAATATCCGTTATGCCGATATCCCGAAGGACGCGGGTAACAGGCACAAGCCCCGTGCCGTTAAGAGGCGAATACACAAGTTTCAATCCGGCGGTTTTTGCAAGACCCGGACGCACCTGACGCTTTTCGATTGCTTCATAGAAAGCGTCCTTGCAATCGTCTCCCACGAATTTAATAAGTCCTTTTTCAACGCCTTCGGCAAAACTCATATACTTTGCGCCGGTTAAAACATCAGTCTTTTGAATGGCGTCGTAAACCACAGCCGCGGCATCGTCGGTCATCTGGCAACCATCCGGGCCGTACGCTTTATAACCGTTGTACTGAGCGGGGTTATGGCTCGCTGTCACCATAATTCCTGCGTTGCATTTATAATAACGGGTGGCAAAAGAAAGCGCCGGTACCGGCATAAGCTCGTCATAAATACGCACGTTAATGCCGTTTGCCGCAAGGACGGAAGCTGCGTCCCTCGCAAAATTCCAACCTTTTAAGCGGCTGTCGTAGCTGATAGCGACCGTTTGGTTGCCGCCCTGAGTCTTTACCCAATTTGCAACGCCTTGAGTCGCCTGACGCACCACATAGACATTCATGCGGTTCGTGCCTGCGCCCAAAGTGCCGCGAAGCCCCGCCGTGCCGAATTTCAAAGCTACCGCAAAACGCTCTTTTATAGCCTCGTCGTTCCCTTCGATGTCTAAAAGTTCTTTCGACAAATCAAAATCCACCAAAGAAAATTCTTTCCAACGCTTGTATTCCTCTTGATACATAAAACCACCCTTTCCGAATCGGCATTTCTGCCCTCTCATATACCATAGTTTACCGATTTTTTTGAATATTGTCAAGATTCCTTATCTTTTTTCTGCACTTTTATTCGCAAATATGTTACTATTCACGGGTAGTACAAAAAAATAGCGTTTTTCATGGTCGACCCCTCCGCCCTTCGGGCACCTCCCCTTTCAGGGGAGGCTCTCCGATGGTTAGTTTTGTGGATATAAAGGAAAAGCTTCCGCTCTAGTGCCTCCCCTGAAAGGGGAGGGGGACCGCGAAGCGGTGGAGAGGTTGACCATGAACGGCACTAATTCACCTCTCGCACCACTATGTTGTATTACCAGTGAATAGTAACGCAAATATATTTATCGTTTACCGTCATTGAAATAACGAAAGAAGATGGAAAAATGTTTCCGCGTATGATAAAATGAAAGCGTAAAAAAGAGCGGAGGTGAGAGCGATGACTGCAAATTTTTGTGAATTTCCTTACGATACGAAAAAGTCAAATTCTTGTAAAAACAAAAATTTTTATATTGCAGAAATTGACGATGCTGTTTTTAACCGAATAAAAGGCAAGTCATATAAGACCGATTGTACTCTTCCGCTTAAAGAATTAAGATATTTGCGTTTACTGCATAAAGATATTAACGGGGTAGAACGCCAAGGTGAAATGATATGCAATGTATGTATAGCCGAGGCTTTAACGGATATTTTTCAGAAATTGTATGAAAATAACTATCCCATTGAAAAAATCCGCTTAATAGACGAATATGACGCGGACGACGAAAAATCCATGCGCGATAACAATTCTTCCTGCTTCAACTTCAGATTTATTTCCCATACGAAAAAAATATCCAAGCATGGTTTGGGTTTAGCCGTCGATATTAATCCACTGTGCAATCCTTATATAAAGCGCGTTGACGGCAAGCTGATTTTGGAGCCGTCAACGGCGGCTCAGTATATGGACAGAACCAAAAATTTTCCCTACAAAATAGAAAAAAATTCCATAATATGCGAATTGTTTGCCGCGCACGGTTTTGAATGGGGCGGCGATTGGGAAGATCGCAAAGATTATCAACATTTTGAACTGACTATCTGAACCGGCGACGCGTAAAATTTTTTTGCTTGAAATGCAAAAAAAAACATGCTATACTACGAGGGTATGCGGTGGTCCTCTGGACGAAGAATTCGCCACGAACGCCGAGATTAGGAGGAAGATTTATGAATATTATTGAAGAACTTGAGAAGGAACAGTTAAGAAGTGACATCCCCAAGTTTAAGCCCGGCGATACCGTGCGTGTTCACGCAAAAATCGTTGAAGGCACGAGAGAACGTATCCAGGTTTTCGAGGGAGTTGTCATTGCGCGTCAGGGCACGGGCGTTCGCGAAACCTTTACGGTGCGTCGCGTTTCGTACGGCACAGGAGTTGAGCGTGTGTTCCCCGTTCATTCGCCGCGTATTGATAAAATCGAGGTTATGCGTCGCGGTATCGTGCGCCGCGCCAAGCTCTATTATCTCCGCAAACTTACGGGTAAGGCTGCGCGTATTCGTGAAAAAAGATGATTTCGGATGGGACTGCCGGCGCAGTCCCTATTTTTCTATTTTGCGGTTTTATGAAAAATAAAAGGGGACTGTTATGGATTCTGTTTGGAAAGAAGTGAAAGACTGGGTTGTTTCGATTGCCGTCGCTCTCGTGCTGGCGTTTTTTATTCGTACTTTTATAGTTGAACTTTATATAGTGGAAGGGCCTTCGATGCTGCCTACCCTTGAGTCTCACGAGCGCCTTGTGGTAAATAAATTCTTATATCGATTCCGTCCGCCGGAAAAGGGCGATATTTTGGTTTTTAAATACCCTAGGGATAAAACGCGGGATTTTATAAAAAGGGTCATAGCGACTCCGGGAGATACGATTGAAATTAAGGACGGACGTGTTTTTGTAAACGATAAACTTCTCCAGGAAGATTATATTTTGGAAAAGACCAGAAGCGAATACCCGAGAGCTACCGTTCCCGACGGAACGATTTTTGTAATGGGAGATAATCGCAACAATTCGGAAGACAGCCGCTTTGTGGACGTGGGCTTTGTGCCGTATGATTTGATAAAGGGTAAAGCTGTGGCAGTTTTCTGGCCGGTTGACAGTTTGAAATCTTTACCGTAAATTTAAAGTCATTCATTGAACTTTCAGCTTGTAGAAGTAGATTAAAGAAAATAAAGGTAGGGAGACGAAAATATGACAGCGGCGGAATTTCAGGTAAAAGCAAGAGCGGTTGGTTTGTCCGATAATATGATATCGTGCCAGATAAAGTTGCAAGAAAAGATGAAGCGGGAAGGACTTCCCGGAATATCCTACGAGGATATTTTGCTCGCAAAACAGCAAAATTCTTGCATGAGCGTGTATGAATCGCATCTTGGCGCGTGATTGAAATAGGTTGCAAAAGCCGACAGGAGTAGTGTCGGCTTTTGCTTTATGTTATAGGGAGGTGGAGCCGTGGAGGACGAAATTTACATGGCGGAAGCCCTTCGCCTCGCTAAGAACGGAATGGGACGCACTTCGCCAAATCCTATGGTGGGAGCCGTTATAGTAAAAAACGGCGAAATTATAGCTTCCGGTTGGCACAGAAAAGCGGGAACGCCCCACGCAGAAATTCACGCGCTAAACATGGCGGGAGAATTGGCGAAGGACGCGACTATATATGTAACGTTAGAGCCTTGCGCCCATTTCGGCAGAACGGGACCTTGCGCGGACGCGCTTATAAAGGCCGGAATAAAAAGAGTAGCGGTGGCTATGCTCGACCCAAATCCCATTGTGCGGGGCAAGGGAATTGAAAAGTTAAAGGCGGCGGGAATTGAGGTTACTCTTGGGGTTTTGGAAGGTAAAGCAAGGAAATTGAACGAAGTTTTTTGCAAATGGGTTTCTACGGGGTTGCCATTTGTAATTTTAAAAACCGCAATGACTCTCGACGGGAAAATAGCGACAAAAAACGGAGAGTCCAAATGGATAACGGGAGAAGTTGCGAAGGAGCGCGTGCATAAACTTCGGGACAGGGTTGACGCTATTCTTATCGGAATAGGAACCGTATTAAAAGATAATCCGAGTTTAACGACCAGACTTCCCGACGGAGAAGGAAAAAATCCCCTGCGGGTGATTTTGGACAGTAAGGCAATAATTCCTCTTGACTCTAAAGTTTTGACGGATAAAGCCGCAAATACTCTAGTGGCGGTTTCTAATAACGCGCCAAAAGAGCGGATGGAGGAAATTCTAAAAACCGGCGCAGAAGTTGTAGTAGTAGGTCCAGACAGAGTCGATATAAAAGAATTGCTAAAAATTCTAGGAGAACGAGAGATAACCTCCGTTTTGGTCGAAGGCGGCGGCGAGGTTAATTTTTCCTTTGCGCGTGAAAAGCTGTTTGATCGCATATACGCTTTTGTAGCCCCCAAAATTTTAGGCGGGGTTCAATCCAAAACGGCCGTTGGGGGGGATGGTTTCCATAGTCTTTCGGACGCGGCGCTTTTGGAGAATTTAGAGGTCGAAAAAATAGGCGAAGATTTGTTGATAAAGGCGGATAGAAAGAAGGACTGACGCTTGTTTACCGGTATCGTGGAGGAAGTGGGTAAGGTAAAGTCAATCGGAGGCGGCAAAATCGTCATCGCCGCAGAAACGGTGATAGCAGACGTTGCAATCGGTGACAGTATCTGCGTAAACGGCGTATGTCTTACGGTTACTGACTTTGACTGCGGGAGTTTTGCGGCCGACATTATGCCTGAAACTATCAGGCGCACCTCTCTTTCGGAGTTGAAAATCGGCAACCTAGTTAATTTGGAACGGGCGCTCACTCTTTCGTCAAGATTAGGCGGTCATATAGTAAGCGGACATATTGACGGGGTGGGAAAAATTCTTTCCCTGAAAAACGAAGCCAACGCTGTTTTGATGAAAATTCGGGCGGATTCGAAACTGCTTCGATATGTGGTTGAAAAAGGCTCCGTCGCTTTGGACGGCATCAGTTTAACCGTTGCAAGCGTCGATTCGGAGAGTTTTACCGTTTCTCTTATTCCCCATACTCGGGAAATTACAAATTTAAAAGAGAAAAAAATCGGAAGCCTTATAAATATAGAAACGGACATAATAGGAAAGTATGTTGAAAAACTAATGGGCAAAAGCGAAGGCATCACCAAAGAATTTTTGTTGTCAAACGGATTTTGCTGAACACTTAAAACCCTTATTAAAGTTTTTTCTTTCTCTTTTTTCTTTGCTTCTTTCTTTTTTCTCTTTCTTTTTTACAAAAAAGAAAGAGAAAAAAGAAAGAAGGATTTTGTTAAGGAGTGATAAAATGGCTGATTTTGCGACTGTTGAAGAAGCGGTTGAGGATATAAAAAACGGGCGAATGGTTGTGGTGGTGGACGATGAGGATAGGGAGAACGAGGGAGATTTGATTGTCGCTGCGGAGACTGTAACGCCTGAAGATATAAATTTTATGGCGACTTACGCCAAGGGGCTTATTTGCACTCCTATTGACGGCAAAAGATTGGACGAGCTACAAATAGGGCAGATGGTATTAAACAATACGGATAACCACGAAACGGCGTTTACCGTGTCTGTCGACGCTTATGATACCGAAACGGGGATTTCAGCCTTTGAACGCTGCCAGACAATAAAGAAACTGTTGGATCCCAAGGCTAAACCTTCTTCTTTTCGCCGTCCGGGTCACGTTTTCCCGTTAAGGTCGGTTGAAGGCGGGGTGCTGCGTAGAGCTGGACATACCGAAACTACAACGGATTTGGCGAAACTTGCGGGATTTTTCCCCTGCGGGCTTTGTTGCGAAATTATGGACGATGACGGACACATGATGCGAACGCCCAAACTTAAAGAGTTCGCCGCAAAACATAATTTGCATATTATTACCGTGCAGTCTTTGATTGAGTATAGAAAGAGAACGGAAACTTTTGTAAAACAGGTTGCGGACGTGGATTTTCCGAGCAAATTCGGTCGTTTTCGCATAAAGGCGTTTGAGAGTTTGCTTGACGGCAAATGTCATCTCGCTATTCAAAAGGGCGAGATTGCGGGCAAGGAAAACGTGCTTGTAAGAGTTCATTCCGAATGTTTGACGGGGGACGCTTTGGGTTCTCTTCGTTGCGATTGCGGCGAACAGCTACAAAAGGCTCTTGAAATTATCGAAAAAGCGGGCTCGGGCGTTGTGCTTTATATGCGTCAAGAAGGTCGCGGAATAGGGCTTGCAAATAAAATGAGGGCTTATGCGCTTCAAGACGACGGAAAAGATACGGTTGAGGCAAACGTACTGCTGGGTTTTGCGCCGGATTTAAGGGATTACGGCATCGGAGCGCAGATTTTGTCGAAGTTGGGGCTTACAAGCATTCGGCTTATGACTAATAACCCCGCTAAACGCGCGGGGCTTGAAGGTTACGGCTTAAAGATAACGGAAAGAGTGCCTATAATTATAAAGGCAAATAAATTTGACAGAAAGTATTTGAACGTAAAACGCACAAAAATGGGGCATATATTGGAGGACGAGTAAATGGCAAAGACATTGGAAGGATTTTTGACGGGCAAAGGCTTAAAATTTGCAATAGTGGTTTCCCGTTTCAATGAATTCATCACCAACAAACTATTGGGCGGCGCGCTTGATACGCTTAATCGCCACGAGGTAGCGGAAGACGATATAACCGTGGCGTGGGTGCCGGGAGCCTTTGAGATACCGCTAACGGCAAAAAAACTCGCCGCCACGAAGAAATACGACGCGGTAATTTGCTTAGGCGCGGTGATTCGAGGCGCGACAAGTCACTACGATTATGTCTGCGCCGAAGTGTCAAAAGGCGTGGCGCAGGTGAGTATGACAACCGAAGTGCCTACGATTTTCGGAGTTGTGACAACCGAAAACATCGAGCAAGCGATTGAACGCGCAGGCACGAAAGCCGGAAATAAAGGAGCGGACAGTGCCGCTTCGGCCATTGAAATGGCGAATTTGATGAAAGGTATATCTGAAATTTAAAATTTACAGTAAACGCAATTAAATTTTGTGATTTACACCCTCCCTCCCGAAGGGCGAGGAATCAAATTCAAGTAAAAATCTTTTTTGCGTTCACTATAAAATAAAAAATGCGGCTACATTTCAAGATAAGTTGAAATGTAGCCGCATTTTTTAAATTTTGTCTGCATAACGCTTACGTTCTTCTTGAGGAATAGAAAGCGCGTCCATCGCTTGATTTGCTGTCCATTTTATGTTCGCCATTAAATTACGAATCGAATTTAAACGCTCTAAATCTCTGCCTTCGATAATTCCATCGTTATGCATTTTATTCCCTATTTCTTCAGCCAAATCCGCTTTTAAATAATCCAAAGCCACGCACGACATATCGCTCACTTCTCCCTTCGATTTCTGATACATCTCAATAAAACGAGTATCGCCGGTAACTGCGCTGAACAAATCGAAAAGTTCTTTCATATGTTTTACCTTACCCGGCATCGGTTGCCATTTGTCCATCTTTCTCATTTGACTATAATAGTCCACCACATATCGAAAATCACTTTTGAACTTTGCTATTGTTTCATCGGGCAACCACGCTATTTCAAATACATTTATCTTATAATCGCTCACATAAGGGTCAAGTTCGGGCGGGATATTTTTGAAACACTCTTTTAATGTGCGAGGAGCCGTCCAACGATGTTCGTAGTCAAAATGTAAAACCATTGTTATAGACGGATATAGTGGAAATTTATCAGTAGCATTATCACGCTCTAAAAGCATTGCGCGATAAACTGCGCCGTCATATCCGATTATTCGTAGTGCCATATCATAATCTATCGCAGTTTGGTCTTCCAAACCAAAGAAAGCAATACGGACATTTTCTTGCGTCCAAAGTTTCGCTATGTCTCGTTCCTGCATATGTGTCTTTAATTCTCTGTCTTTATAAAGCGAATCCTTTTTTGCAGGCGTTAATTCTTCGGGCAAAATCAGCGGTTTTCCGTCCAATAATAAAACATTCAGACTGTTGAAAACCGATGGTATTTCAACAGCTCGTTGAATCATTGATTTGCTTTTGAAATATTTATAGAAGGAAATTCGACAAATCATATAGAACTTCCTTCTGTGGTATAAAAATTTTCATTGTTGAAATACCATGGTTTTTCAACAGCTCATCACTCAAAAGGAGCGGTTAAATTGAGAAAGAAGGCTAAAAACAAAAAAAGTCAAAAAATCCTCGCATTAGCCTTTTCCGCGGCTTTGGCAACATCAATGTTGGGAATTGGCTCGCCCGCTTTTGGCGCGGAATTGCCCGCATTTTTCGACTGGAGACTCTCCGACCCGACAGATAAATCATCCGCGAAAGACGCTTACAGCATTATTTCGCCCGTAAGAGATCAGAGCTTATTAAACACTTGCTGGACATTCGCTGCGCTTGGTTCTTACGAGTCAAGTTATATGAAACAACTTTTAGCCGCAAAAGCTGCGGGGGAAAATATAACTCTAGCCAACCCGGATTTTTCGGAACGCTATTTAGCTTGGATGACAAAGAGAAAAGCGATAAACGAAGCAAATACGGATAACATTCCGCGCCATGGCGACGATAACACTCCTCCTTACGCTAGCGGAAGCATAGCGTTTTATGCTGACGCGACTTTTATAAATAAAGGCGTTGTTTTAGAGAATGAAGCGCCTTATAGCAAACTTTTCGAACCTGAAAAAAGCGAATACGAAGCAAAAGTTGCAGCAGGGGAAAATAAGTCGCTTGCCTATTATGAGTTTTCACAAAAGATAGCGAAAAAAGTCAAGACCCGAATTTCGGCAGTATTTTAAACACCATAACTCCAACGGGAGGACTTCACGATTCTTACGGGGTTTACAAAAGTTACGATGTGGTAATGATAGTTGCAAACTAAAAGTTTAAATGTTAAAATTTTATTAAAGTTTTTTCTCTCTTTTCTTTCTTTGCTACTTTCTTTCTTTTCTCTCTTTTTTACAAAAAAGAGAGAAAAGAAAGAAAGTAGATAATTTAAGTTTTAATTTGAGGTAGGAGTGAAGGACAGCTTGGAAAAATCAAAAAATTTTTCGATTCCCATTTCTCGTCGTGATTTTATGAAACTGGCTGCAATCTCGGCAGCGGCTATCGCTACGGGAGGGGATAATTTGCCTAAAGCGGCGGCTGCAACGCCTTCTGTAAAATTTGACACCAATATTCCCGTGATTTTTGATACAGACGTTTGCGTCGTGGGCGGCGGCGCGGCAGGAACTGCGGCGGCTGTATCCGCCGCCCGACAAGGCGCAAAAGCCATTATAATCGAACGCAACGCGGTACTCGGCGGATTGCAGACATTGGGTTGCGTTTATCCATGTATGCCTACTTTCATTGATGACAGCGACACGCCTTATATTACGGAACTGAATCAGCGTATGGAACAGCGACAGGGCGCAAGGGCGAGAAACGATGTTGTTACCGACTTCTGTTACGGCGGCGGGCAAGGACTTTACGCCGCCGAAGTGCTAACATTGGTCTATGAAGAACTATGCGCCGAGGCGGGAGCCGATATTCTTTATGAAACATCTCTCGTGGGCGCGGTTGTGAAGGACGGCAAAATTATAGAGTGTATCGTTCAGACGGTAGAAGGGCTTGGCAAAGTTCGCGCTAAAACCTTCATCGACGCTACGGGTGATGCGCTCCTTTCCCGCTTTGCAGGTGTCCCGACAGAAAAAGGCTCGGAGCAGACCGGTCGAAATCAGCCAATGAGCTTGCGTTTCGAGATGGCGGGCGTGGACGTAAACAAGGTTTGCGATTTCTTCACATATACATTAAAAGATAAACGCATGGAACCGCCCTTTTTGAAACGGCTTAAGGAAGATGTGGCAACTGGCAAAGCCCCGTTTATGGAGTTTGCGAAGATTAAGGAAAACGAGGCTTTTTTCAAGCAAGCGGCTAAGGACGGCAAACTCACCGAGGATGACATATTGTATATTCAAGGTTTCTCAGTAACCGGCAAGCCGAACACCATGGCAATGAACTGCCCGGAGATGCCGCCCTTGTTGTTCAGCGCGACGAACGCAATTTCACGCAGTAAAGCCATCATTTTCGGTCGCCAAATGATGCGCCGTATCGCCGATTTCCTCGTTTCCGACGTACCCGGATTTGAAAAGGCTTACATCAGCCGCGAAGCGGGTATGCTCGGAACGCGCGAGACTTGGCGTATTCGTGGCAAATACTACCTTACCGCCGAAGATTATTGGAACGGGCATCACTTCCCCGATGCGGTCTGTCGCACGGCGTACCCGATTGATATTCATGATGTAAAGTTAAACTTTGGTAAAAAACTCTCCAAAGGCGAGTATTATGAAATTCCATATCGCGCTTTGATTACAAATGAAATTTCGAACCTGATTGTAGCGGGGCGTTGCGCCAGCGGAAGTTTTGCGGCGCAAGCGTCTTTTCGCATACAGCCCACCTGTATGAGTATGGGCGAGGCGGCGGGTATCGCCGCGGCTTGGGGAATTTTGCGCAGTATCTCGGCGAATGAGGTGCGTTGGGAGGATATTCCGCAAGACAAACGCAGTTATGTCAGCAAAGGATAAATCGAATGGAGGAAATATTAAATGAAAAAATTGCAAAAACATTCCAAACGCTATAAGCGTTTCTTAGCTTCAATGGTACTTGCGGCTCTTATGTCGTCGCAGGGAGCGGTTGGCTACACGAAGGATTATTTATATTATGGCAACAAGCCCATTGCAGAGATGCAATTCCTTGATAAAGGCGCGAGACTTGATATAATGATTAATGGCAAATATATGTTTGATCCCGCAGAATACCAGCTGTCCGCAACGCTTATGGACGCGACAAAATCCGCAACTTCTTACTGGATTGATATTTTAGGTTCGCGGGCGAAAAACAGCCAGCCTTGGCAGATATTTGTGACAACACGGAAGAACGATCAAAACGCCCACGCGGGAACATTAACTTTTTCCCAAGAGGAGGGCAAAAAAGACATAACTATTATTCCGGAAAATTACGCTGCGCGACTTCTCCAAACCGGCAAGCCTGTGGACATGCTTTCCGCCAAAACGTCAGACGGCAACAGTTACATTTCGCCGGGAACTTATTCCATTAGCATGATTGAAATTGGTCAGCACCTCGGCGCAAACCGAGACGGAGCTATTGACGGTTGGTGGGTTGATTCGGATAACGACACGGTGTTGCCGCAAAACGAGCAGGCAGCGGATTTTGTCTCGGTAATTCGTCATGAGTTTGGTCACGCTCTGGGAATTATCGTACAAACGGAAAATATCGATGAAAACGGCAACCCGATTGATTCCGGCGATACACCGCATACAAAGCGCGGCGAATACCTTCTCCGCTTTCATAAAGATACGACAAGCGAAAACTCTTGGAATATGCATCTTGTGGATCAAAACCTGAATCCTGCAAAACCTGGTATGCAAATTATAACAACGGCGCGTTTTGAGGAACTAAAAGCAAATGACCCGACGCTTAAAAAATCGGATTTCTTTATCGTGGATAATCAGACAATTGACAAAGGGTTGACGGGAGCGCAGGGCAACGCCTATTTTATCGGCGACAATGTGACAGAGGCGCTCGGCGGCGCGACTATGAACGGCGTTTCGGGTCTGCCGGTGAAAGCGTGGGAAGCGGTCAAATATGACGAGAATAAAAATCTCATTTATGGTTTTGACGGTTCGCACCTTGAAACGTCGGGCATGATGAGCCATCACGACTATAGGAACTACACCACCTTTATGGAAGTCGAGCTTGCCGCTATGCAGGATCTCGGTTATGATTTAGACAGAAAAGCCTACTTTGGACGCTCAATCTACGGCGACGGGTTGACGCTTACAAATAATGAGGGTTACTCGGCGAGAAACTCGAACGGCACGGCATATATAAATGAATACAGTACGGTTCCCCTCGGAGTCGGTCTTCACATCTACGGCTCGAAGAACAATGTGACGCAGGCGGCGAATATTCTGACGCAGGGCGAAGGCGCGGCGGGAGTTCGAGTTGACGGTATAGAAAACAATCTCGCAATTCCGCAGGGGACTGAGATACACTCCGATGGAAAAAACGGAATAGGCGTTCTCGTCGCTTATGGCAGGGGACACAATATCTCGCATGAAGGCGTAGTTTCAGCTTCGGGCGAGGGTGGCGCAGGGGTACGCTTCGACTTTGGCTCGAATTTGTTGGGGGCGATTCGCGAATACAGAGGATCATACATCCGCTACGCACGACTGGTTGACGGCGAGACCGGCAACATCACCGCAGCGAAAAATCAGCCGCTTACCGATATGGACAAATTCACCTACAATTCGGCATCCGACGAACTTGACGGCGCATTAGTCGAAAACTACAATCTTTCAGGCGCGCTTGTGGGCGGCGAAAACGCCATCTATATCGGCAAAAATGCTTTCGTCAAAAATATCAACATCGAGGACGGCGCGTCCATTAAAGGAAACATTACAAGCGATTGGAAACATTTTAACACGGACGGCAGTTATGACGCTCCCAATGAAGTCTATCAAGCGCTAGAATTACAATACGGCGGCAATAATTACCGCTACGACAAGTACATTCCCGACCTCGTGACTAACCTCAATTTTAAAGGAAATATCTCATATACGGACAATATTAAGGGCGCAGACAATATGAAGCTGAACGTGAACGGCGGTACGCTCCTTTACGGAGGGGCGGCAGACGTGCTGAACGTCAATGTTGCCAAGGATGCGGCTCTTTACGGCGGGACTTTTACTGTGAACGACATGACCGAGCGTATGGCGCAAGGATTTTCCGATAGTACGACGGGGCAGTTTATCAATCACGGCGCAATAGGCGCGGCGTCTGCCGATACCGATATGACAATTAACGGCGAACTTGTATCCGACGGTTACTTAAACGGGTATGCCACAGGCTCTGCAGGACAAATCAAGGTGACAGGCAAGGCGAATATTGACGGCTCTACCGCGACTCTTGCCAATGCGATGCCGAACGAAAGCCGGACGGTACTCGTTTCCGAATCTGTCAGCGGCGATGCGGCAAATGCAAATACGCCTTATCACGCAACGGGAATGTTGGATAATTATGCGACTGTGACGGGAGACGCCGTTTCGGTTACGGCGGTTGCGGCTAACAATCTTGGCGACATAAATTCGCGCCAACAGGAAACTTATACCGCGATGAATAATATGTATCAAGGTTTGGACGCTAATAGACGAGAGGAAATGCGCACCCTCTATAACCTTTCCGCAGAAGACGCAAAAACTTCCTTATCCGAAATTGGCGCATCCCCCGCGCCCGACTTTGCAAGTCTTGTTCAACGAAGCTCAATCGTGGGCGAAGTTGTCGGCAATCGCATGAATACCGCATTTGTCGCTCCTACTACGGATTCAACGACTATCGACAACAACGCTTGGGTAAAATTCACGAAGCATTGGGGCGATATGAGAAGCGGAGCAAATTACCACGGTCAAGCAATAAGCGGAGGCTATGACCGCGCTGTTGGTAAAAACTGGCGAGTCGGAACATTTGTCAGCTATAACGCTATGGGCATTGGCGCAGAATCAGCGGGCGGCAATATTTACGATACCCGTTTTGGATTCTACGGCGGCTATCACAAAGGCGCAAGAAATGCTTACGTCTATCTTGATTACGGTTGGCAGAAGAATAAACTCCGCCGCAGCGTTATGGGAATGGGAGCAAAAGCCAATTATGACAGTCATCTCATTGAACTTGGCGGCGAATACAAATATGACCTTCACGCAGAGGACAAAAAAATCTGGCATATCAGCCCCTACGCAGGTTTGCAACTTTCATATCTCCATAATAAGGGCTACAACGAAACGGGCGCGGGTATATATAACCATCGAGTTTCCGGAAAAAACAACACATATTTTGCAATGCAAACCGGGGTTGAGTTCAAGCGATATTTGAAGCATGGGAATTATGGTATGCGTTTGGGCGTTAAACACGCATTCAGCGGCGCCGATCCGAATTTGTCCTTCAACTACGAGGGCGACGCGCAAAACCGCTACACACTTACGAACAGTCAAGACAAGACGCATTTCTTACTCAGTCTATCAGCCGATACGGAATTTGCTCCGGGTTGGCAGATTGCGGGAGACGCCGCGCTCCAAAAAGGCAGTCACGATAGGGATTTGAGCGCAAGCGTTACGCTTCGTCGTGTGTGGTAAAAAATCTAATAGTATGTTACTATACACGAGTAATACAATATATTGGTGCGAAAGGTGAATTAGTGCCGTTCATGGTCGACCTCTCCACCGCTTCGCGGTCCCCCTCCCCTTTCAGGGGAGGCAATGTGAAGGCGACTTTTCTATTAAAATGCCTTAATTCAAGTTTTTTCTTCGCAAGAAGAAAAAACTACATACGTCAGCATTTCAACAAGACGTCCGAGAGGCGGGAGATTTAAACTCCCGCCGTTCTCCGATAGAGACCCCCACCTAAGAGGTGGGGGATAGACTGTAGACAAATCAATAAATATCGTGCTCTTCAGGGCTCTCCCTCCGCCCTTCGGGCACCTCCCTCTAAGAGGGAGGCACTCGGATTGCGACTTTTGAGCCCAAAAATTTCAATATTTCCTCAAACTGAGCCCCCCTCTTAGAGGGGGGTAGGGGGGAGTGTCCCTTGAAATTGGAAGTAACAATAATAAGTCTACAGTCTGAC
>JAGBMX010000020.1 GCA_017634675.1 Selenomonadaceae bacterium
CTCCCCTTTCAGGGGAGGCAACGTGAAGGTGACTTTTCTATTATATATTCACAAAATGAGAAATCAGAGAGCCTCCCCTGAAAGGGGAGGTGCCCGAAGGGCAGAGGGGTTGACCATGAAGAGCAATATTTTTCTTTTTTTTACTACCCGTGAATAGTAACCATGTATTAAATGTACAAATTTTTTAATTTGATTGACAATTTTAAAAAATCATGCTAACATACAAATGGAATAGATTATGTCATCATCTTCAAAGAAAGAAGGGGTTTCATTGTTTACCAAGACGAAAAAGCTGATTGCCGCGCTCTCTTTGGCGGTGATGGGCGCAATATCCTTTACGGGTTGCGGTAACGAACGCGCTGTGCAGGATGAAGATACGAAGAGCGACACTATTGTGCTCCGTTATTCGGAAATCCAGGTGCAGGATTATCCTACCACCATTGCGGCGAAAAAGTTTGCGGAACTTGTAAACGATGGTACGCAAGGCAGAGTTGTTATTGATATTTATGATAACGCTAAGATTGCAACCGAGGACCAGGTCGCAAAAGACGTTAAGTTCGGGCGCGTAGACTTAACTCGCGTCAGCCTCTCCGCTCTTTCGGAAGTTACTAAGGAGCTTGAGGTTTTGCAGCTTCCTTATCTCTATCGTGACTCCGAGCATATGTGGAAAGTTTTGGACGGGGATATCGGCAAGGAATTTTTGACCAAGATGGATAAAGACGGCATTATAGGTCTTGCATGGAATGATGGCGGTTCCCGTAATTTTTACAATAGTAAACATGAAATTAAGAGTCTTGAGGACATGAAAGGCTTAAAGATTCGCGTCCAAGAATCCCTTCTTATGGAAGATCTCGTAAAGGCATTAGGCGCAGATCCTATCCCTATGCCCTACGGCGAAATTCCCGAAGCTTTGAAAGCCGGAAAGCTTGATGGCGCAGAAAACAGCTGGCCTTCTTACGAATCTCAGAATCACTACAAATATGCAAAATACTACACTCTTGACGAACATTCCAGAATCCCTGAGATTATGATTATCTCCAAGCGTACCCTTGACAGACTTTCTCCTACAGATCAGCAAGTTATTCGTATGTGCGCAATTGAGGCTGCCAAGTATGAACGTCAGCTTTGGGCGGAACGCGAAACTGCGTCCAAGAAAAAGGTTGTCGACGCCGGTACAGTTGTAACAGAACTTTCCGAGGCGGAAAAAGCGAAATTTGTCGAAGCCGTACAGCCCATTTATCAGAAATACGCAGCAGGTCAGATGGAACTTGTAAAACGCATCCGCGATGTGAAGTAAAAAATCAAGAAGGATTGTGAGAAGCTAATTTTTAGTTTTTCACAATCCTTTTTTATGTATACATAATGTGTATACATATCCCAATATATTGACAATTTTAACGAAATTATGGTATAGTGAAATCGTCAACAACGGCGTTGACGATTGACGGTTTATCAATTTAAAACTAAATACTAAGGCAATGGCGCCACATGAACGTGATTTTTCTGCGTTCGTGTGGCTTTTTGTTTTATTGTTTACGAAAGGATGGTCAATATGTCAAACATTGTTTACAAAATTCCCGCCAATTCCTCTAAAGAGGAGATAAAAAATATTTTAGCCTCGCATCCCGAGATAAAGTTTGTGTCTTTAATGGGCATTGATATGGCGGGCAACGATACGGACGAAAAAATTCCCGCGCGGATTTTCGTTAAAGATATGGACGATTTCTTTTCAGGCAGAGCCGTGCAGACAGACGGTTCCTCCGTTGTGCTTACGGGTATAGCCACTCTTAACAACGCAAAAGTCGATATGCCTATAGACGGCAGCGTAAACTGGTTCGTTGACTACAACGACGAGCATATAGACGCTGAAACAGGGCTTCCCGTAGGCACTCTCCGTATCCCCGCTTTTCTTATCCACGAGGGAAAACGAGTGGATTCAAGGGCTGTGCTAGCAGACACATTGGAATATGTGAAAAAAGAACTTTTGGATATATTCGGCAAAACTCCTTCAATATCTGGTTTATCCCGCATAAACGGCAGAAAGATTACGGATATTAACTTCACTTCCGCAACTGAGTTGGAATTTTGGGTAAAAACTCCTTTGGAAGAAGCCAACATCAAAGAAATGTCCGCTTCTCAGGTTATGCAGGAGCAATACTGGGAGCGCACTCACGGCGTTGTAAGAACCGCCCTTGAAAAATGCGTGTTGGAACTTGAAAAATACGATTTGCAGGTTGAAATGGGTCATAAGGAAGTCGGCGGTCTGAAAGCGCAGATAGACGAAAGCGGGCGTATGCAGCACGTTTGCGAGCAGATAGAAATTGACTGGAAATATGCGGACGCGCTGCAAGCCGCTGACAACGAACTTTTGGTTCGTACTCTTGTAAGGGAAATTTTCCGCCGCGAAGGGCTTGAGGTCAGTTTTAAAGCGAAACCCATGATAGGGCTTGCGGGCAACGGCGAACACACCCATATCGGAATGACGGCAGTTTTGGACGACGGCTCTGCAATCAATCTTTTCTCCCCGGACGATTCTCATAAGGATTTTATGAGCGCGATAGGTTACGGCGCAATCATGGGACTTTTGAAGAATTACGAGGTAATAAATCCATTCGTCTCCGCCACGAACGATTCTCTTAATCGCTTAAAACCCGGCTTTGAAGCTCCCGTATGTATAGTCACTTCTTTAGGTCATACCCCCGAAATTCCCTCTCGTAACCGCACAATCTTAGCGGGACTTATCCGCGATCTCAACAACCCCTATGCAACGCGTTTCGAGCTTCGCGCGCCCAACCCATACACCAACACATATCTAGTCCTTGCGGCAATCTATTCCGCTGTTCTCGACGGCGTGAAAATAGCCGTACACCACACCACGGACGAACTTTTAGGCGAGCTTTCCAAAAAAGCCGGCGACGATGGCTTCTATCTTGAAAAGAACCGCGCCTACAGAAGCGAAGAAGACGTATTTGAAGATTATTCCGACGAGGAACGCAACCGTCTTTTCGGCACTCCTCCCGCGACCGTATGGGAAAACATGGAAAGTTTCGAGCTCTTCCCCGAAAAAACTTCCGTTATAACCGCAAGCGGCGCTATCCGCGAACAAATAATAAACGCTTTCAAAGCGGGCGCTCTCCTTCGTTGGAAAACCGAGCTAATCTCCCGCATTATCCCAGAAAACCGCGACGTCACCCGCAAGGCAAAAGAAATAGTTTCTTCCCACATGACGGATCAAGATGCCTACAACTGGAACAAAATCGCCGAACTCAAAGACTACCTCGCCAAAGACAGCATCGACCGCAAATCTCTCTTTACCCTCCTTACCTCCGCCCTTGAATCCGGCGACTACGCCGCCGCCTCCGGGATGCAGGTCGAAATGTACGAAAAAATGGAAGAACTAAAGGCGCTTTATGATTCTTATGTTAAAAATATGATTTAGAGGTGAGTTCTTTCTTTTCTTTCTTCTCTTTTTTTGTAAAAAAAGAGAAGAAAGAAAAGAAACAAAAGAAAGAAGAGAAAAAAACTTTAATAAGGGGTTTAGTGAAAATTTAAAATTTGAGTAAAAACTTGAAATCCGAGTTTGTTAAAGTTTTTTCTCTCTCTCTTTTTCTTTGCTTCTTTCTTTTTCTCTCTCTCTTTTTTACAAAAAAGAGAGAGAGAAAAAGAAAGAAGGAACTAACAATAAAAAGGAAAAACAAACATGGCAAAAATAAATGAGAATTATTTGAAGCTGCCGGGGAGTTATCTTTTTTCGGAGATAGCTAAGAGAGTGGCGGCTTATAAGGAGGAGAATCCCGAGGCTGAAGTTATCAGTTTGGGGATAGGGGACGTTACGAGACCGTTGCCGAAAGTTTGCGTTGAGGCTATGACTCAGGCGGCGGATGAGATGGGGAATGTTAAGACATTTCGAGGTTACGGGCCTGAACAGGGTTATGATTTCTTGAGAGAAGTTATAGCGGAGCATAATTATAAAGCAAAGGGAATAGATATAAAGGCGGAAGAAATTTTCGTCAGCGACGGATCTAAGAGCGATTGCGGCAATATACAGGAGATTTTTAGCAAGGATTCAAAGGTTGCGTTGCCGGATCCCGTTTATCCCGTGTACCTTGATACGAACGTGATGGCGGGACGCACCGGGGCGCTTATGGGCGACGGGTATTTTGAAGGGGTGGAGTACCTTTCGGCAACGGAAAAGAATAATTTTTCGCCGGATTTGCCGAGTGAAAAGATGGATTTAATCTATCTCTGTTCTCCGAATAATCCCACGGGTACGGCGCTATCGAGGGCAGCGCTTACAAAATGGGTGGAATATGCAAGGGAAAACGACGCCGTTATCTTGTTTGACGCAGCGTATGCGGCTTATATTACGTCCGATGATGTGCCTAGGTCTGTTTATGAAATACCCGGAGCAAAGGACGTTGCGATAGAGTTTCGTTCTTTTTCCAAAACGGCGGGTTTTACGGGTACAAGGTGCGGTTATGCCGTAATTCCGAAAAATCTTATGGGAACGGCTTCGGACGGAACAAAAGTTTCGCTTGCAAAGCTGTGGAATCGCCGACAAACCACAAAATTCAACGGCACGGCTTATATCGTGCAACGGGCGGCGGCGGCTGTTTATACCGAAGAAGGGCAAAAGCAGGTAAAGGAAAATATTGACTACTATATGGAAAACGCTCGCATTATAAGAGAAGGTTTGAAAAAAACCGGACTAAAAGCTTACGGAGGCGTTGACGCGCCTTATATTTGGGTGAAAACCGCAGAACCCTCGTGGGAATTTTTCGATAAACTTCTCACCAAGGCTCAGGTGGTAGGCACACCCGGCGCAGGTTTCGGACCGTGCGGCGAAAATTATTTTCGCTTGACGGCGTTTGGAGACCGTCAAAAAACTATCGAAGCTATACGTCGCATTGTGTACAAACTGCATTAGTCGAATTAATACTGTACCCAAACTTTCGCTCTGTTGGGTACGCTATTTGTTGTTTTAGCATTGAACCGATTATTAAAGTTTTTTCTTTATCTTTTTTCTTTGTTACTTTCTTTTTTCTCTTTCTTTTTTACAAAAAAGAAAGAGAAAAAAGAAAGTAAGAAACTATATACAATCACAAAATTTACATTTATAATATCAATAGGGAGGTATGATTATGACAACAAATGCAAAATTGGAAAAAAGCGAATTTGCCGTAATGTGTAAGCGGGAAACCTCCCTAACTCCCGTGCAGGTCGAGCTTTTGGGGGAAATTTTGCGAAGTTTGCCTTTTGCTGCCGATTTGACTCTTGCGGAGATTGCTTGTTTTGCGCCGCAGAAAAAGGCGGGGGAATATAAAAATGTGTTTGAAGTAAGCCCGAATATTTCGCCGCTTGCTTCTTCCGATGGGGCGATAGGGAATAAAGCGACGCAGATTGCGCTGTTAAACGAAACTTTCCGAACGGGAAATTCCCTTAATCAATGGGAAGAATCGGAAGACGGTTCTGTTGGGATAAGAAGTTTTTGCATTAAGGACGGCGCATCTCCCATAGCCGTTATTTTGCTGTCTTATCGCTTAATGCTCTCAATGACGGATTTTACGCATCTGATACACGCAGTTCAAGCGGTTATTTCCGAAGGGCGGAAGTTTAATGCGGGTATGTTCGAAAGATTGACTAAGGAAGACGGGGTGATGATAGCGGATAATTTTCATCGCATCGTCTTTGCGGATGAAATCACGCGGCATATCTATCGCAAGATGGGAACGCTTAATCTTTTGGGGCGGCTGTTAAACGAAAATTTGACGGATTCGGTGGAACGGGAGGTTTTATCGAAAAAAGCTCCTTGGGAAAAGGAAATGTACGCGGGAGAATATATTTTTCGTGAAAGACGCTTGGATTTTTCGCCGAAATCTCGTATCGGACACATTATCATAACGAGGGATATTACGGAGGAAAAACGCCACCAGCAGGATTTAAAGGTGCAAGCCGCTTTAGAAAAACGCATAGCGGAGCTTGAGGAAGAATTGGCGGGCATAAAAGATTCCCTGGAGTCCCGCAAACTAATCGACCGCGCCAAGGGAATTTTAATGGATAAGGAAAACCTGACGGAAGACGAAAGTTATCGCCGAATCAGAACGATGGCGATGATGAACAGATTGACAATAAAAGAGGTTGCGTCACAAATTATAAAAAACAAATAAAAATTTTTAAAAGGGAGTCCAGAGGGGCGAAGCTCCTTTGGCAGGGTCAAGGGGCAGCGCCCCTTGTGGGGTTTGGGGCGAAGCCCCAATAAAAGAAGGGGGATGAGGCGTAATGATGGCGCTTAATTTTGTGGAAGAGAAGCATAAGAAGATGCTTATAGCGAGGACGAAGAAGTGTACGGTAAGGTTGGGGGACGTTAGCGGAGAGTTTCCCGAAAATTCTATTGTATGGATAACGGCGGGGGAGAAGGGACAGCAGAAACAGAAATTGTTTACCGCTTTTTTGGATAAGGTGAGGGTAAAGACGATGGGGACGCTGACTTCCAAGGATTTGGCGGATCAGAACCCGGAGATAAGCACGAGGGAAGAACTTATCGCAGATTTTGAGAGGATTTATAAACGGCGTATTCTTATGGAGGATACGGTTACGGTGATATATTTTACGGAAGTTATCGGATTGTGATAAGGATGGTGGAGGAATGTGCAGGATAGGCTCGATTAAGAGTAAGAAACCCGTAGCGCCTTCCATGGCGTTAAGGCTTATGCTTCCTCAGCAGGAGGGGCATGACAATTCGGGGTTCGCTATGGTTATGCAGGATCTTTACGGCATTTTTTCGGCGCATAAGGATAAGCCGTTGCTTTCGATGGCGTGTACCCAAAAGGGTTCGCGACTGGTGGAAGATTATATGGACGCCCATAACTTTTCGCCGGTGATGGAACTTATACCCGTGCCGAATAAAAAGCCGAATTTGGATATAAAGGCTATGCCTTATTATATTTTTAGAGTGTACGATTATCCCGAGGACGTGACTTTTCAAACGGAAAAGCAAAGGGAAGATTTATTGTTAGATACAAGGCTTGCGATTAGAAAGATTTTGTCGGAGAGCGGGCAGGGTTATGTCTATTCCTTTTGGCCGGATGTGTTGACGCTGAAAGAAATCGGCGATCCGAGGGATATTGCCACTTATTTCAGGCTTTGGGAGGACGATGGGACGTTAACTGCCAAGTCAATCGTAGCGCAGTGCCGTCAAAATACGAATTACGACATTGTGCGCTATGCGGCGCATCCTTTTTTCTTGCAGGGATATACCCTTTGCGCCAACGGCGAGAATACTTTTTACACGAAGAATAAGGAATTTCAAAAATCCTTGCATAGAGGCTATATCGGTTTTGAATCGGATTCGCAGTGTTTTTTGAATACGCTTCACTACGTCCATCACGAACTAAAATGGCCGCTTCCTTATTATAAGCACGTTATTACGCCGCTACCATTTGAAGAAATGGAGGAGAGAGAGGATAAAGATGTGTTGACCGCCATAAGGGAGTCTTTGGCGCATTTGGAGATTAACGGGCCGAATACGATAATCGGCGTGTTGCCTGACGGGAATATGATAACCTGTTGCGATTCAAAGAAACTTCGCCCTGTTGTGGTGGGCAAGGACGAAAATATGGTGGTTATTTCTTCGGAGGTATGCGGTATCAACGAGATTTTGCCGGATAGGGACGAAACGAAGGACATTTACCCCAACGAAAGAGAGATAGTGGTTATCGACGGGGATTTGGAGGTGAAAAGATGGAAGCAGTAAAGACGCAGGACGTTGGCGTAAACGATCTACCTTGGAAAATCGAATACCACGCCGAACGCTGTACCATGTGCGGCAGTTGCGTCGCAGGTTGCACATTTAAGGCGATAAAAGTGGAAGTTCAGAAAAAATCCATGACTCATTCCGAAGGCAGCGTTCCTACTCCCGTTCATACACATATCGCAATTCCCATAATTAAACAAGTGGCGAGTTTGACGGATTTTTGCAGAGGTTGCGGAATGTGCGAAAAAGTTTGTCCCAACAACGCCATTCACCCCGTCAGAAATCCCGACAGTAGGAAAACTCTGCTGTCAAGGGACGCAGGGCCAATTAAGCGGGGCGGGCGCACGAATTTAAATGCGCAGAGAACTCTTGACAGCATAATCGTTGGGCGCATTTCGCAGATGACAGACCCGTCTTTGGATTCGGCAAGACACACTTTCGATATTCGTTCGCCTTTTGGCAGGGTGCTTTCGTCTAAGGAACTTCCCTTTGAAGTTGTGGATGGGAAATTGGTGCAAAAAGGCAAAACTCCGCCCGTACATTTTATCTATCCCTTAATTTTTTCCGATATGTCCATAGGCGCGCTTTCAACTAGGGCGTGGGAGGCGGTTGCCCTTGCGGTCGGGTATTTGAACGAAAAATGCAATATTCCCATAAGAATGAGTTCCGGCGAAGGCGGTATGCCCGGCAATCTCTTAAAAAGCGATTATCTTAAATATTTTATAATCCAGATTGCTTCGGGGCATTTCGGTTGGAACCGCATAATAAAAGCTATCCCCCACATGGTGACTGATCCTGCGGGAATTTTGATAAAAATAGGTCAGGGCGCAAAGCCCGGCGACGGGGGACTTCTCCCAAGCGCGAAGGTTGCGGAACACATTCAGGCGATTCGCGGAGTTCCTAAGGCTACGTTATCTTCGCCGCCCAATCATCAGGGATTGTATTCCATAGAGGAAAGCGTGCAGAAAATGCACCTTTCCATGAACGCCGCCTTTGGTTTTAGGGTACCCGTAGCGATAAAATGCGCGGCGTCTTCGACTTCGGTTTCCGTGTATAATAATCTCTTAAGAGATCCCTATAAAATCTGCGGCGGCTTTTTCATCGACGGCATACAGGGCGGCACGGGAGCGGCTAACGAAGTTTCGTTGGATCATACGGGGCATCCCGTTGTGTCAAAGATAAGGGATTGTTACTTAGCGGCGGTGAATCAGGGTTTGCAGGGGCAAATTCCGCTTTACGGCGGCGGCGGTATCGGCATGACGGGCAACGCTGCGGCGGACGCTTTTAAGATGATGTGCCTCGGCGCTAACGGCGTGTTTGTGGGAAAGATTTTAATTCAGCTTTTGGGTTGCGTAGGCAACGAACAGGGACGTTGCAACGCTTGCAATACGGGCAAATGTCCGACGGGTATCTGTACTCAAGACCCGAGACTCGTAAAGCGTCTTGATATAGATAAAGGGGCGCAGAAAATCGTTGATTATGTCTTAGCTTTCGATTCGGAGTTAAAGAAATTGATGGCGCCCATCGGCAACAGTTCGCTACCAATCGGCAGAAGCGATGCGCTTGTTACCACGGACAAGGCAATATCGGATAAACTTGGGATTCAATATGCGTGTTAGGGGGTGAAGGCAAATGTTAAAGATAGAAACGATGAAAGACAACGAGCGTATGTCTACGCAGGATTTGTTGTTAAAGATAGAAGACGCAGTAAAAAACGGCGAAACTGAATTTGATATAGCGGCGTCCGGTCAGCACGATATCGGCGGCCCGTTATGGAACGCAGAGGGGAAAAAATTATTTTTTCATGTGACTAACGCAGGTCAAAGAGTCGGCTCCATGTGTTTGCCGGGAACGGAAATCGTGGTTGACGAATCCGCGTCCGCCGACGTGGGTTGGCTTAATTCCGGCGGCGTTATAACCGTGCGTGGTGATGCGGGGGATACGGCGGGGCATTGTTCTTCCGGCGGAAAAATTTTCATCGGCGGCAGAGCGGGGACTCGCACGGGTTCGCTTATGAAACACGATCCCCTTTACGAAGAACCCGAACTTTGGGTACTAAAGAACGTCGGTTCATTCTCCTTTGAATTTATGGGCGGCGGCAAGGCGGTTGTCTGCGGCGAGGATGCGGAAGAATTTGCTTCAGTTTTGGGCGAACGCGCCTGCGTCGGTATGGTGGGCGGCGTGGTCTATGTTCGCGGAAAAATCGGCTCTTATCCGAAAAATATCGCTTGCTCGGAGCTTGACGAAAACGATATAAACTTTTTATCCGGCGGCATGGGCGAATTTTTGGAAAAGATAGGCAGAACGGAACTTAGAGAAAAACTTTCCCGCTGGCAGGAATGGCGTAAATTACAACCCGCTCAACAAAATGCCGCGGGAAAAACCGACGACGTTAAATCTTTTCACCAAAAGGAATGGGTCAAGGGAGGAATTTTCGCCGACGTAGCCAAGGATGATTTTGAGGTACACAATACAATCAGCACGGGACTTTATCGCTTGCGTGTGCCTACATGGGAAAACGCAAAATATGCCGCGCCCTGCGAATTTAGTTGCCCTACGGGAATACCGACGGAACAGCGTTACGCGCTTTTGCGGGCGGGAAAAGACGAGGAAGCGTTCCAGCTGGAACTTGATTACACCCCGTTCCCCGGTTCGGTATGCGGTTCCGTTTGTCCCAACCCCTGCATGGAAGGCTGCACCAGAGGAACGATTGACGAACCTATTCAAATAGGAGAGTTGGGATTTAAGAGTTCCTTCCTACCGGTGAAACCTCCATCCGTAAAAACCGGCAAAAAAATATCCGTTATAGGCGGCGGCGTGGCGGGATTATCCGCGGCGTGGCAGCTTGCCCGCAAGGGACACGACGTCACGGTTTACGACGAGGACGAGCATATCGGCGGCAAATTGGAACAGGTCATACCAAGAGGTCGTCTTTCCCACGAACTTTTGAAGGCTGAGTTAAAACGCATCGAAAGCGTGGGAGTAAAATTCGTTTCCTCGTATAAAGTCGATAAGGAAAAATTCGCTTCAATCAGAGAAACGAGCGATGCGGTTATAGTTGCGACGGGCGGCACGAAGTCCCGCTTCTTCCCGTGGGAAGGCAAAGAACATCTCACCATGGGGCTTCAATATCTAAAAGCCATAAACCGAGGCGAAAAACCGAAAACAGGCAAACGGGTAGTAGTCATAGGCGCGGGCAACAGCGGCATGGACACCTGCCGAGGGGCTTACGAGATGGGCGCCCAAACCGTAATAGCGGTGGACGTGCAAAAGCCTGCGGCGTTTCAACATGAAATTGATTATATCGAAAGTTTGGGCGGTAAAATAGTTTGGCCGTTCTTTACGCAGAAAATCACACCCGAAGGGATTTACGGCAACGACGGCAGGTTTATTCCCGCCGATCAGGTGATTGTTTCCATTGGCGAAGAACCTGTTTTGGATTTCCTGCCCGACGACGAGAACATTCAAAAATTCAGGGGAAGCTGGCTTGTTCCCAACAAGGACAAGAGCGTAACCTCCAAAGTATTTGCGGCGGGCGACGTAATAAAGCCGGGTCGCCTCACCGACGCTATAGGCGACGGACGCAGAACGGCTTGGTATGTGGATTTGTTCGTTATGGGCAAAAGCATAGAGCCTTTCCCCGAAAAGCAAAAAATCCCCGCCGAAAGAATCGGCAAGGCGTATTTTGACAAATGCCACCATTGCAATTTGGGCGACGCCGCAGACGACAAAGTTCGTTGCGTGAGCTGCGGCACTTGCAGAGATTGCAAAATGTGTCTTGAATCCTGCCCCGAAAAAGCAATCAGCCGCATAGAAAAAGCGGACGGTTCATGGGAATATGTATCCGATCCCAACCGCTGCATAGGCTGCGGTATGTGCGCCGGGGTTTGTCCCTGCGGCGTGTGGAGCATTGACGATAATCCGGAAGAGATAAAGATGTATACTACGGGCGAAAAAGTTGCGGGATAGTTTTACAGAAAAAAGGGGCTGTGAAAAAAGTCGTGTTTACATTAAACACTGACTTTCACAGCCCTTTTTTTATGCCATATTGGAACACATTCCTCCCTTCGGACACCTTCGTCTCTCAAGAGGGAGGAAAAAGTCCTCATCTAAGAGGAGGGATAGCCGCGAAGCGGCAGGGAGGAGATTCAGATTTCGTGAATAGTAACATCTCAGTCACACAGGGTCGTAACATCGAGCAAAAAATTATTGACATTTATTTATACCTTATGATATAGTTTGCTTGGAACAAGGTTAGTTTTAACACGCTATGCGTTGCGGAGGGGTAGTTATGAAAAACATTGACAAAAACTCATTCACAATCGCCGCAACCTCTGATTTTCCTTGGGGGGGGTAACTCTCTCCGCTGTTTTTTTGCGATTAAAATTGCATATGTTAAGTGATTTTACCACACAAGAAAAACTGTCATGACGATGGTTTTTCTTGTGTGGTTTTTTTGTGTCGCAAAATTGGTTAACGATATTCAAATTATATTTTTTCGTGTGGAATGGTGAAGTATGAATGGATATAAATAACTGCTATCAAAAATTATGTTTCATGGAAAACATAGCATCACAATATGTTTATGGTAGGAATTCTGCGGATATTTTGCGAAAAATGCGCGAAGATATCTTTGATAAAGTTTATCGAGTTGCTTTTATAGGGGAATTTAATCGCGGAAAATCCAGTTTAATTAATGCTCTGTTGGGTTCAGATGTTTTGCCTATGGACATTTTGCCCAGTACCGCCACTGTTATCCGCATGATTTACGGAAATGAGAGAAAGATTCATCTGTATTATACGGATGGAAGCGAAGCTGAAATTGAAAACCCGGAAAAATTACAGAAAGTCGCAACTAAACGGGACGATATTAGCGAACAAATCGCTGCAACCATTAGGGAGATAGTCATAGAATATCCTTCCCAACTATGCAGAGAAAATATTCAGATTCTAGATACTCCGGGGTTAAACGAAAACACAAATATGACGGAAATCACAAAAAAAGTGCTTAAAGATATAGACGCCGCCGTTATCGTAGTTTCGGTCGAATTACTTTTAAGTCAGACGGAACGTGATTTAATTTTGGATATGATTGCGGAGGACGGAATTCGTCATCTGATTTTTGCCGTAACTTTTATTGATACGTTAGATGGTGAAACTGAAAAAGATCAAATGATATCCTTTATTGCCAAACAATTACGTGAAAATACATTAGAAGATGCAAAACGACGTTTTGCGGGGAAAGATGTTTTGATAGAAAAAGCCGAAAAATTGTTAAGTTCTCCAAGTGTTTTTGGCGTTTCGGCGTTAGAGGCAAGACGCGCTTTTCAAAAGGGCGATAGGAATCTCTTAGAACGCTCGCGACTGCCGAAATTTAAAGAAAATCTTCTCGCTTTTTTGACAAGCTCTCAAACGGCGGATTTACCGATAAAAACACTCAAATATTTAGAGTGGATGATAGAGGAACTTCCCAAGTGGCACAAAGAGGAAAAACAAATTCTTAAAGAAAGCCTGAGAACAAAAGCAACTGATAAACGACTAAACGTTTTTAGCGAAAGCGAGCTAAAAAACAACGTAGATTCGGCTCTTAAAATATTTGACCAATTATTGACCTTGAGTTTGGGACTGACTCAAAAATATGTCAATATTTTCTGCAAAACACACATACTAAATTCGTATTTGTCGCATATCGGAGAAGTAAACGCTACGGATCATTTGGACTTTAAAATATCTAACGCAATGCAAAAAGCGGAGAAAGAGTTCTTAGATGAAATCAATCAAAAAAGAGATGTTTGGGAAAAGACGTTGCGCCGATATATGAACAATGTGGAAATAGGCTTTCAAGATTGTCGTCAAGCGGCTAAGCTTGATACTAAATCTCTTGCCGATAAGCTTCTTACTTTTCATGAGAAAAACAGCTTGCCGATGTTTTCATGGAAACAAGATCCAACGCCGCCCAAAGGCTGTGACGACCACTTGTCACATATATACGCCGCAATTAACTCATCTACGGATTATTTTTGGGAAAATATAAAAAATTGTATAGAAAATTGGAAAGAAGAACTAAATACTCAACTTGGAGAAGATACAAAAAAAATACGCTCAAGAAATTCCAAAGATTTAAACTCTAAATTGGAGGCTTTACCGTTCCTTTATAAACAACAACTAGGAACTCTTTGGGCCATACAAGACGAGCTTGATCCCAATGCTTACAAACAAAGAAAAACGGATATTCAAGATGAGTATGAAGAAGATATTCCCCAAAAAATCACTAGAATCATAAGTGAATTGCAAGGTGAATATGGCAGTCTTCCCAATATTTTTTTCAGGAATGGAACAGATAGGTCAAGGAATAAAATAATGGGTGCTATCAAAGGCTATGCGAACGACGTGAAATATGACGACGTGATTTTTTGCTATGACGATACGTTCTTTGGTTCAAGCGACAACGGATTTTTGATGACTTGCGAAAAACTTTGCAGCATGAATTATTTAGAATCTTCAAAATCTATACCGTTAACGGATATCGAAACCATAGATCCCGCGGAGAATAAATTTAACACACTCTTCATTAACGCTTCAAGCGATAAAAACATTTATATAAATGTGTCTAGTTATGCCGGCAACAAAAATACCTGTGACAAGTTAATAGAACTTATGTTCACGGTAATTGGAGAATTTGCCATATAATTGCGGCAATATTATTTTTATAAAGGAGAGGATATTTATGTCGGAGGAATACAGAAGTTATCAGGCAATGGCTCGTCAAACCTTGCAGGGGATAGCGGATATTTCAAAAATTTGCGAGAAGTTAGGGCTTGAAAAGTCGAATGAAAATCTTTCCCGCGCTAAAGAAAGACTACAATCCAAAGAATTTACCGTAGGTATTTTGGGCGAATTTAAACGCGGAAAAAGCGCCGTTATCAATTCTTTGTTGGGTAAAAAAATTGTGCCGGAAGATCCTCTCCCTTGTTCCGCCACGCTTAACTATATACGCTATGACTCAACTCCCGGCGCAGTGGTTAATTACAAAGACGGACGTAAAGAAACCGTAAGTGTTGACAATTTAAAAGATTACGTTACCAAGCTTACAGACGAGTCCGCCGCTGTTGCAGAAAACATACAAGATGTGGTTGTGCAATATCCCTGCAAGTTCTGTAAAGACGGCGCGCAAATAGTAGATACTCCCGGTCTTAACGATGAAGAAACAATGACCAATGTGACGGAAAGCGTCGTCCCGTATTTAGACGCAATACTTTTAGTGGTGGTGCCGGGAAGTCCTTTCAGCGAATCGGAGGCTAATTTTGTCCGTACAAAAATCATGACCAGCGATATTGGCAGAATGGTGGTTGTGATAAACAAGATGGATCAAATTGACGAAGAAGATCGCGCAAGAGTAATAGAAGGCATAAGAAAAAAATTTGGCGCAAGCGTATTAGAAAAAATAGCGGATACATATGGTAAAGATTCAAACGAATATCTAGACGCCAAAAGTAAGGTAGGGGAGCTAAAGGTAATCGGAGTTTCTGCCAAACAAGCTTTTAAAGCTAAACAGGAAGCTTCCGCAGAAAAACTTGCCGAAAGCAACTGGCAAGAGTTGGAAGATTCTCTGTCCTGGATATTAAATGAAGAACGCGGCAGTATAGAGCTTATATCGCCCGTGAATACTTTACTATCCACGGCAAAAGAAGCGCACTCTACCATAGAAATGCGGCTTTCTGCTTCAAATATGGAAGAGGAAAAGCTAAATGAGCTTACCGAGAAGGGTATTGTAGAAGCTCAGCATAGCCGCGAAATGATGGAAGAGGAGATACAAAAACTCAAAAAGGGATCGGAAAATATTTATAACGAGCTTCTTCCCGAAGTGCAATCTATTTATTCTTCTACCCAACAAGAATTGCTGGAATATGTGAATAACGTTGTCATCAATCCGGCTGATATTAGCAATAATTCGGGCATCAAAAGAACATCCGATAAAATTGCCAAGGAGCTAAACGATGAATTGAATAAAAAACTTTCTGCCGGCGTCGAAGTTTTGGGTATGAAAGTCCAACAGAGAGTAAATGAGGATTTAAGCAAATTCAGCGACAAGGTTGATGAAATATTCGGCGGCATGGTAGATGTTCAAAAGGAGATTAGTGCGGGAGAAACGGGTTCATCTTTTACTTGGGGAATAGCGGCCTTTGATACGCTCACCAACATCAGCGGTCTTTTGGGTATGGGATTCTTTGGTTTAGGCGGGCTTATTTCAGGGTTCCGCGCAAACGGCGTAAAAGGCGCTTTGGTCGGAGGCTTCACCGGATTCGTATCGGGATATGCGGCCTCTTACGCTGTAGTTGCCGCAGGGGCAAGCGTGATTGGTCTTCCCATTCTCATTCCCGCTCTTGCCGTAGGCGGGGTAATCTCCACTTTTGGCGGAAAATATTTTGTAAATAAGATATTTGGCGAATCCATAGGGCAAAGGAATATGGACAAAGTGCGCAATCAGTTGAAAGATTCCGTGATAAGTTCCATGAACCAAGTGCAAAAGGAAATGGTAATAGAAAAATGGTTGCGCCAAACCGCCCGCGACGCATATAATCATGTAGTGCAAAAGCTAGATACAGAGACTAAAAACGCTATCACCGATTTTGAACATACCATGACTCAGTTGCGTTTGGATAAGCAAAAGAAGCAGTCCGAGATAGACGCTATTCGTGAAGATTTAAAAGACTGGAGTCAACAACTGCAACTTATAAATGAGAATATTGCGCCTGTTAAAGCAAAATTAATTAAGGCTATGGGAGGTGAACAAGGCGAATGATTATGACAAACGAAAAAAATTATAAATCGCCCTTAGACTCTATTGATGTCAGCTTTTCTAATTACGTTGCAATGCGCAAGCGAGAAGAGAGTCTTCACATGGAAGACGGCGTGCCTGATTATGCCTTTGATCTTGACTATGAATTGCGACGGCGTATGGAGCAAATTCCGCATTTTACGGGACTTTGCAAGAAGATAAGCGCCACCATAGAAACGAGAGCTATACAAATTTACAATCAGCAAGCTGTTGCAGTCAGTCCGGAACAGTATGGAGAAATTTATAGCATGGGGACGGATTGCGCCAAACGGCTTGGCATTGGTACGCCAAATATTTTTGTTTACCCCAGTCCACAGATCAACGCATTTACCTGCGCCTCCGACACAATCAGCCCAATGATTGTTCTATACAGCGGTATCGTTGACCGTTTGAAGCCCGCAGAACTTAAATGCGTAATCGCCCACGAGTGCGGACACATTCATAATGAACACACTATATATCAAAATGTTGTAGGAGAAATTCTAAACAGTGGTTCGGGTATTTTAGGCTTTTTTCTCTCTGTCGCAAATATGGCTTTGATGCAGTTTTGGACTAGAGCATGTGAAATCACCGCCGACAGGGCGGCGGTGATTTGCGCGGATAATGTGGAGGATGCCGTTAACGTGCAAAAAAAGCTTTTTTCAGGTGCCACGTTTAACGCAGAATTTCAAGAAAATCTAAACCTTGATGCGCTTAAAGCTCAACTTGACGTCACTCTCAATAATCCTTCGCGACTTTACGAAATAATGAGCGACCATCCATCGGGTCTGCGTCGCATATTTTGTATGAAAGAATTTGAAGAATGCGAGATTTATTATAAGTGGCGCACGGAAAAAAAGAAGCCGGGAAGCATAGGTCGCAACAAGGAAGAGACGGACGAACGTTGTCGAAAACTGGTAAATATTTGGAATAACGCTCAAGCCAAAAACTATCGATATGAAGAAAAATCGTAACAATGTCATAAAAAGGAGTAGTATGCTATGGATATAGAAGATCGCATCACTTATTCGCAAGAAGAAATGCTCCGCAAATTGGATTCCGCCTTGGAGGAAATGCGTGTTTTTCGCTATGATGTTAGATACAGGCGTTTAGGGGATGCCTTTATGGATAAATGTCGTCAATCTTTGGAAAACATAGAAAAACGCAGAGCCAATCCATTCACGTTGGTTGTGGTGGGAGAGTTTAAAAGGGGCAAGTCTTCCCTTATTAACGCTCTCTTACAAGAGAACGTAGTCACTACCGATGTAACCCCCGAAACCGTGACAATAAATCGCGTTTCATACGGTTTGCCCGCTAACGAAGCAATTCTATCCGGGGGTAGACGGGTAAAGCTTGCCAACGAAGAATTAAAGCGAGATATGTTGGAAAAAGTGTTGTCAAATTTTGACGAACCTATCACAGAACTTGAAATAAGACGAGAAAACGAATTTTTACAAAAAGTTACCATCATAGACACGCCCGGTCTTGACGATGCTTTAAAGGATTTTTCGGATCATGTGGCGGAGGCTCTCATGCAGGCTGATGCCGTAATTTATGTGTTTAACTCTTCATACCCTATATCCATGACCGAGCAATTTTTTTTGCGCTCCGCTATTATCCCCGGTCAATTCACCGATTTGTTTCTGATTGGAAATTTTGCCGACAATTTAGAGACTACGGAAACAGTAAAACGTATGCGGGAAACCGTACAAAAACGATTGCAGGGGCTTTTACCTAATGCAAAAATCTACATGGTTAGTGCTCTTGATGAGCTTTCGCGTATTCAAAATCTGAAGCGTCCTCTACCGGATATGGCTTCTGCTTTGGAAGAAGAATTTTCTTCATTGCGGCAAGATTTGGAAAAAACAGTGGAGGAAAAGGCCGAGACATGCGTATTAGATAGGGTACAGAGGCTTTCGCTATCTATGATCGACGAATTGGAACAAGAACTTGACAGCATAAGTCAAGGTCTTGTCATGGACGCAAAGAAACGAGAAGAAGTTTTAAGTAAACTGCAAAAAGAAAAAGAATCCGAGCTTAATAAACAAAAAGCAACGTTAGAGGAAGTTAAAAATCGAATAAAAAGCATGGAAGAAGAAGGGTTTTGTTGGATGCGTGATTTTTTAGATCGCATCGCCAACGAAACAGAAAACCTTTTTGCGGAAAGTGGAGATGTTTTGCGCAAATATTACGAATATTATTGCGTAGACCTTATAGAGCGGGCAATTACCGCTTGCGTTGATTATCATAGGGAACAACTCTACGATTTTTTGGATGAAATTAATTCCTCTCATACAGAGAAAATTGTGGATTTAACTTTCGGCAAACCAAATTATCAAATTCGTTTTAAGTTGGATAATAAGGTTTGGACAAAAGGCGATAACGTTGGTTTTGTAGTTTCCTATTTTAAAGGAGGCGGCGGCAGTTTTTTGGGAGCAGTCGCAACTATGGCGGTAGACGCAGTATCCGGCTATCTAAGAGAACGCGAAACCGTAACAAAAACGCCGGATCTCATTGAAGAAATCAGACGCAAATTGTACACCGTCTACGATTCTGTGGAAAAGAATCTGCGAAAAATGTACCATTCTTTAGGAAACAAACTTGAAATTGCCTTAACGGAATATTATGAAACGGAAATTACAAATAAGGAACATTATGTAGAACAGGCTGTCAGCGTGTCAAACAAAGAAGACGCAGTTAAGAAAGAAATTGCGTTACTGGTGGACGAGGCAAGGAGTACTCTACAAAAAGTGCGTTCGGCAGCTGAAATGCAGCAATAAGCCAAAGTTAGCAGTTTCGTTGAAACTATGTTTACGAATGATACGAGACAATCGAATGATGAGTAATTTTACAAGGAGGAGATAATATTGAAAAAATTTGCGATTATATTTTGCGTGACATTTTTCGTTTCCAATATATTCGGTATATGTCACGCAAAATTTATAAAGGCAATCCGTTGCCCCAGACTTTATACATATGTTTTAGAGACCGAACAAGGCGCTAACAATAATCATGAGATTTATCTTTATACAGATTCTAAGGGGCGTAATTTTCTGCTTATTCGAGCAAATTGCGGTTATGTAAAAGGTCGGGGTTATCTTGTAGCTGCTCCCGGAAAATTAGAATCTGCAAAAGAAGCTGTTTCGGATATATTGGCGTATCATGTGCGACGCGGAACTTTTGGAAAAAACAAGATAGATTATATCAATTTATATATTCCATTTAGTAAACATTTTAGTGAAAAAATGTTTGAAGTATATGGAGTTCGTACAATAATTATAGACTTACCGGATATCATTTATCATGGGTACATAGACGGACGTTTTTTTGTGGCGGACAGTCATTTTACAGTTGATGACGCTAGGAGGTATGTAAATAAATGATGATGAAAAAAATTGTGTTATTAACAGCGGTTGTATTTTTCATGTTTTCGGTTAGTTTTGTCAATTCAGCTCCCAGTTTGCATTTAAAAGGCAAAGCAATTGTGGATGATAAACTTGTGGAAACGGGACGGGATAATTATCAAATATATTGTTGTAGAGACGTATACGGCAATAAAAGTTTAATTTTTATCTGTCATGGAAAGGTATCAAACGGCAAGTTATCCATCCAAGTAGACGATTATCTTTATCAAGATTACATTGGTATAACAGAGCAAACGATTATGAAACGCGCGCTTAGAGGCGATTTAAAGGGCTTTTCTTTTGATGCCATTTATCTTTACTGTTGTTATGTTGGATTTGCCGACATGAAAGAATTTTCTACAAAATTTGGTTGTCCTTTTTCTACACTAAGTCTTAATAAAGGTGAGGTTGCTGTAAAAGAGATTTATAGACAGGACGGTTCGGGTAGAGTGGCTCAACTTGAATTATACGATTGGTACTGATTGACAATGAATTTTATTTTCGTCAACAAAACTAACTATGGAGGCAAAACAAATGTTTGACGCCATAAAAAATTGGTTTTCCCCCAAAAAAACCGCCAATAACGGCGGTTTGCCTTTGACCAACGCCGAACTTGCATCTATTAAAGATGATAAGCCTTATTTTAACAGGCTATATTCATATGGTATAAGAGGCAGTCAAGACGAAATCGTTATTTATCTTATCGACCCCGTTAAAAAGATAAAATATCTTATAGTTGATGAAGAGGGAAACTTTGTCAATTTTCCCGGTATTGAAAACGAATTTCTTTTAAAGCCTTATTATAAAGGAAACTCTATTGCTCCCACCATAGGTTTTCGCTCGGAATTTCAAAGGGACAGTGAAAACGGAAAACTGATAGCGCGCTGGCAGTTGCAGCCGGATGGTTGGTATTGGGCGGATGAAGACGGTTACGGGGCGGAAGACGATCTGGAAATTGTGTTGTATACTTACATTACCGAGGACGGAAAATTTGAAGCGCCGTTTCGGATATATGAAATCGGTAGGGTTACATATTACGGCACAGATTTAGAGGAACGGGAAAAACAAGAATACGAAGAAAGGCAAGAAGTAGAGCGAAAACGCATTGAATCCGGCGAAAGCGTTGACGATGCCATACGTCGCTTTATAAATATGACCGCTGATGAGTTTATAAAAATTGCAGGCGAGTTAGACAAAGAATTTTTCGTATGCTTTGACCTGCCCGCCTCCGATTATGAAGCAATGCTGCGCATGGTAGGCAGAGAACCGGAATGGTCGCTTTACGTTGACGTTAAAATACGAGGCACAGATCGCCTTTTTTCCAATATATACTCAAAAAAAGACGATGGCGGCAGACATTCGAGAGAATGGATTATTGAGGAACTAAAAAAGCCAGAAACAAGGGATTTTATTTTCAATTCGATAAAACACTTAAGCGAGAGAATTGATAGGGATTAGGGCGTGTTGATTAATTCCGTTTGCTCTTTTCCGACATTACTTCATAAGAAAAAGTTTTTAACTGTTAAAGTTTTTTCTTTCTCTTTCTCTTTTCTTTGCTTCTTTCTTTTCTCTTTCTCTTAGCTTCGCTTTGCTACGCATACAAGATTCGCTAAGTGCTAAAGCACTAAGCGAATCTTGTATCTTTTTTTCAAAAAAGAAGGAGAAAGAGAAAAGAAAGAAGGAACTTTATGATAAGTCTATACAAAAAAGTCGGTCACGGTAGTGGCCGACTTTTTGTTAACTTACGTTTCTTATAATTTCGTCATTCTGGGATTTCTTCTTTATGTTTTCTTTTGCGACGGAAAGCATAAGCTTTAATCGGTTGAGCTGATTAACCTCGCTCGCCCCCGCATCACAGTCAATCGCCACAAGATTTGTGCCTTCGTAATACTCTCTTAAAGAATGCATGACGCCTTTTCCCGTAATATGGTTTGGCAGACAGCCGAAAGGTTGAAGACACACTACGTTCTTTACCCCTTCTTCTATTAGCTTCACCATCTCTCCCGTCAAGAACCAACCTTCGCCCGCCATGTTTCCCAAGCTCACATGACGAGAGGCTAATTTTGCGATGGAGTCGATGGAATAAGGCGCGCGAAAATGTTTGCTGCTTTTAAGCGCTCTTACCATAGGACGGCGCAAAAATTCCATCATGCCTATAAACATACGGGCAAAGAATTTATCTTTGAAACTTCCCGACAACAGCTTGTGATTGACGACGGCGTCATAGGCGGCGTACATGAAAAAGTCCAGAAAATCCGGCATAACCACTTCTGCGCCTTCTTCCATAAGAGTTCGTTCTATATGGTTGTTGGCAATGGGGTGGTATTTTACCAAAATCTCCCCTACAATGCCGACTTTGGGTTTTACCTCGTCGGTAATGGGAATTGAGTCAAATTCGCCTACGATTTCACGCATATTTCTTCTGAATTTAAAGAATCCGCCTTTCGTAATCTCCTTTTTGGCAAGCTTCATCCACTTATCAAAGAGATTTGCGGTTTCGCCCTTCGTTATCTCGTAAGGTTCCATGCGATTTCTTACGTTCATCAGCAAATCGCCGTAAACCCCAGCTTTTATTACGTCGACCAAAATCTTGCGATCAAGGTTAAAAGCGTCCGTTTCCTCAGGAATTCCGTGGCAAGCAAATACAGGCACATTTTCATATCCGGCGTGCTTTAAAGCTTCTCTCAAAACTCCCAAGTAATTCGTGGCGCGACAAGCTCCGCAAGTTTGAAACAGCATTATGGAAGTGTTATTCTTGTCGTATTTCCCCGATTTTAGTGCCGATAACAGTTGTCCTATAACCACAATGGCAGGATAACACATGTCGTTATTCACATAGCGAAGCCCCAAATCTATCGCTGCCTTATCAGGCATTGGCGGCACAACCAAATTGTAATCGTACTTTTGAAGGGCGGTCTGTATAAGATTGAAGTGAATGGGCGCCATTTGCGGCGCAAGTATAGTATGGGTCTTTTTGCAGTCCTCGGTAAAATGCGCCCGTTCTGTTACGGGAATCGGTTCAAACACCGGCGTTTCTCGGCGTGAAAGCGCAGCCATTAACGAGCGTAAGCGAATTTTCGCCGCTCCTAAGTTGGATACTTCATCCAGCTTTATCATGGTATAAATTCCGCCGTGGCTTTCGATTATATCTTTCACCTGTCCCGTGGTGATAGCGTCCAGTCCGCAGCCGAAGGAACTTAACTGTATGAGCGTCAGATTGGGATGTTCGGCGGCAAATTCCGCCGCATGGTACAATCTTGCATGATAACTCCATTGGTTGACTATACTCAAATGAGGATTTTTGACCGGAAGGTGATATATAGCGTCCTCGGATAAAATCGGTATACCATAGGAGGAAATCATTTCGTCCAAGCCGTGATTTATCTCCGGGTCGATATGGTAAGGCCTTCCGACAAGCAAAATTCCCCTTTTGTCGCCACTTTCAATCCGTTTTAAAAGTTCGTCGCCATATTGGCGCAAATCCTGCCTGTAATTGTCAATTTCATCATAAGCGGCCTTTACCGCCATGATAATTTCCTTTTTGGGGATATTCTTAAACTCCTCCGCAAGCCGTTTAATCAATCGTTTCTTGTCGTTAATCGGCAAGAAGGGCTGAATAAACTCGATATTCTCGTCTTTCAGCATATCCATGTTGCCGCGGATATTTTCCGCGTATGACGCTACTATGGGACAGTTAAAATTATTGTCCGACAAATTGCCGATTTCCATGTTATACGGCTCGCAAGGATAAAAAATGCGTTTTACTCCTCGCTTTATCAAATTCATAACATGACCGTGAACGAGTTTTGCGGGATAACAGAGGGAATCCGAGGGAATTGTTGACATTCCGTCGTAATAAAGTTCCGCTGATGATTTATCGGAGAGCGTCACCGAAAATCCAAGTTTTGTAAAGAATGTAAACCAAAATGGATAGTCTTCGTACATATTTAATACGCGAAGCAAACCCATTTCGCCTCTGGGGGCATTTTTTAACGGTTCGTAGTTAAATACCCGTTTATATTTAAAAGCGTATGCGTTGTTTTCGTCTATGCGTCGCTTCTCACCGCCAACGCCGCGCTCGCAACGATTTCCCGTATAATACCGCCCGCCGTCCGGGAATGTTTGCATCGTGATAAGGCAACCGTTGCCGCAGCCTTTGCAATGATATGATTTGGTTTTAACGGAAAAATCCTGAAGTTCATCGGCGGACAGTATCGAAGATTCTTTAACGCCGCTTTCAAAAGCCAGAATCGCTGCGCCGTAAGCGCCCATAAGCCCCGCAATATCCGGTCTTATGACCTCTTTGCCGAGAAGTTTTTCTATAGCCCTTAGAACCGCGTTGTTATAAAATGTTCCTCCCTGCACCACAATATAATCGCCTAATGAGGACACATCCTTTAATTGCATAACCTTAAACAGGGCGTTCTTTATGACAGACACAGCAATGCCCGCTGAAATATCCCCGACTTCGCTGCCGTCTTTTTGCGCTTGTTTTACTTTAGAATTCATAAAAACAGTACAGCGGGTGCCAAGATCCACCGGAGCTTTTGCATCCTTTGCAAGCAGAGCAAACTCCGAGGCAGTCATGTGCAAGGAATCCGCGAAATTTTCGATAAAAGAGCCGCAACCGGCTGAGCAGGCCTCGTTTAACGTAATGTTGCCGATTGAGCCGTCTTTAACGAAGAAGCACTTCATGTCCTGCCCGCCTATATCCATGACGAAGGAAACTTCGGGACAAAATTCTTCGGCGGCGCGAAGATGGGCAAAGGTTTCAACTTCGCTGCCGTCAGCGTGAAGCGCCGCTTTTACTATTGATTCGCCGTAACCTGTGGTATAAACCCCGCCAATTGAAACGGTTTTGGGAAGAATCGCATATAATTTTTGCAGAAAACTTGAAACGGTTTTTAAAGGCGAACCTTGATTACTGCCATAATCGGTATAAAGAATTTCCTTATCGTTGCCTATGGCAACTATCTTGGTGGTGGTAGAACCTGCGTCTATGCCGATGTAAATTTTTCCCGTATATTTGGCTAAATCGCCCCGTTTAACCTTATGCTTTGCGTGACGCGCCGCAAATTCTTCATATTCGCGCTCTTTGTTGAAAAGCGGAGGAAGGGCGGCGCTTTTTTCCTCTTTATTGCCCTTTTTTTCATCAAAAATTTTTGTCAATTCGCTTACGGTCAAAGCCTTTTCAGTTGCGCTTAAAGCTGCGCCGATAGCGACAAAGTATTCGCCGTTTTCTATGTTTACCATATGCTCGTCGTCAAGAGAAAGAGTTTCTACAAAACGCTTTTTTAATTCCGACAAAAAATGCAAAGGACCGCCTAAGAACGCAACCCGCCCGCCTATTGGACGACCTTGAGCGAGATTTCCGATGGTTTGGTTTACAACAGCCTGAAAAATAGAAAGGGCGATGTTTTCTTTTGAAACGCCGTCGTTCATCAGAGCCTGAATATCCGTTTTTGCAAAGACCCCGCAACGAGAAGCGATAGTATAAACGTGAGTCCCTTTTTTTGCAAGTTCGTTAAGCCCCGCCGCATCCGTTGAAAGAAGCGCCGCCATATGATCGATGAAGGAACCGGTGCCTCCGGCGCAAACTCCATTCATACGCTCTTCCGGCGCAGCGCCGAAATAAATTATTTTTGCGTCTTCTCCTCCTAATTCCACCACGGTATCGGTATTAGGAATAAGTTCCTTTACGGCGGCGGCTGAAGAGACAACCTCTTGAATAAAGGGCAAGTTCAAGCGCTCGCCGATGCCCATACCTGCCGAACCTGTTAAAGCAAAATAAAAATCCTTATCCCCAACGATCTCTTTAAGTCCGGCTAAATTTTCCGCCAAAGCATTATCTATCATGGAAAAATGGCGAGCATATCTTTTATAAACAATTTCTTTTTTTGAGTTTAAGACTATAAGTTTAATCGTTGTAGAGCCTATATCAACACCAACACGAAACATTTCGGACATTTGCGCACCACCTGTCATAATCAATTTCCTTCTATTATACATAAGCTTTGATAATTTCGCAAGGTTCTTGTTGAGGATAAAACAAATTCCGCTTTTTTATCCTTTACTCGTTAAAATGCCTTAATTCAAGTTTCTTTCCGCCGGAAGAAAACTTGAATTAAGGCGTTTTATCTGTTCATATATCTAAAATAATCTGCTTTCATCTCGGTCCGCTTCTTTTCCTTAGGCCAAAGTTCGCCTACGGCGGTTGCTCTCATGGCGCTTTTTAGGTGATCGTAAAAATCCGGAATTTCATCTCCCAGCTTTACAATTATTTCTTTTACCTTTTGCCTTTTCGTATTGCCGTCGTAGGGGCAAAGAGACGGCGTCGGCAGGCAACCGTGAAGTTTTAAGGTTTCTTTGATTTCGTCTTCTCTGAAATAGACAAGCGGCCTGATAACCGTAACATCCGTTCTGTCAAGGTAAGTAACGGGGGAAAATGTTGTAAGTTGCCCGGAATAGATAAGGCTCATGAAAAAAGTTTCAACCGCATCGTCGTTATGATGAGCATACGCTACCTTATTCATGTTGTTTTCCTTCGCCAAACGGTTTATCGCGCCTCTTCGAAAATAGGAACAGGTAAAGCAGGGCGAACCGCCGGAATTTTCAACTGCGCTTTTAATGTCTATAGCCGCGCTTTGGAACGGAACGTCCAATTTTTTGCAGAATTCTTCCATATTTTTTGACGAAAAATCTGCTTTAAACATAGGGTTGATATTAAGCGCCATAACGGAAAATTTTACGGCCAGTTTTTCCTGCAAAAACTTTAAGGCGTACAGTAAAAAGAGACTGTCTTTCCCGCCGGAGAGTCCGACTAAAATTCTGTCTCCTTCGTCTATCATGCGAAATTCCGTTACGGCTCGCATAAGTTTGCTAAAATAAAGCTTTGGTAAATATATTTTCATTTGATTTCACTTTTCTCTGTTACGTTTATTTTCTTTCCATCTTATAATTTTTTCCGCTCTGTCTTTAAATTCAGCTTCTAATCCCTTGCCCGCAGGCAAATAATATCTCTTTCCCTTTAACGATTCGGGCAAACACTCCATGGCGGTTATTTTTTCTTCGGTGTCATGGGCAAATTGATAGCCTTTGCCGTAGCCTTCGTCCCGCATGAGTTTGGTGACTCCGTTTCTGATATGAAGCGGCACGGGTTCCGCCATTGTTTGAAGCGCGTCTTTTTTCGCCATGATGTAAGCTATGTCCGCCGCGTTGGATTTTGGAGCGAGCGCCATATATATGGCGGCTTCGGATAAATGCACGTTACATTCTGGCATCCCCAAAAAATGCGCCGCTTGATACGCCGCAACAGCTAATGTTAAGGCGTTTGGGTCGGCAAGCCCGACGTCTTCCGCGGCAAACCGCACGATTCGCCTTGCAACGTATAACGGGTCTTCTCCGGCTTCAAGCATACGGGACAGCCAATAAACCGCCGCGTCCGGGTCGGAATTTCGCATGGATTTATGCAGAGCCGAGATTATATTATAGTGTTCTTCCCCGCTTTTATCGTAAAGCAGGGATTTTTTTTCGGTTACTGCCTCTATGGTTTCCTTTGTGACAATAACGCCGGTTGCGCTTGAATCTCCGTTTAACACGGACATTTCAAGGGTGGATAACGCGCGTCTTGCGTCCCCGTTGGAAAATACCGCGATACGTTTCAACAAATCATCGTCTATCGTTACGTTTTGTCCGCCGAATCCTCTCGGGTCGGTCAAGGCTCGTTTTAATAGGGAAAAGATTTCTTCTTCCGTCAAATTTTTCAGCACAAAGACTTTTGCTCGGGAAAGAAGCGCCCCGTTTACTTCAAAGGAAGGGTTTTCCGTGGTTGCGCCGATTAGGACTATGCTTCCTTTTTCAACGAAAGGCAAAAATGCGTCCTGTTGCGCCTTGTTAAATCTATGAATTTCGTCCACAAAAACTATTGTGCGCTCGCCGTAATTTCTCGCGGTTTCCGCTTGCTGCATTACCTCCCTTATTTCCTTTATGCCGCCCGTAACAGCCGAAAAAGGCACGAACTTAGCTTTTGTAAGTTTGGCTATAACGAGAGCGAGGGTGGTTTTACCCACCCCCGGCGGTCCCCAGAAAATCATTGAGGATATATGGTCTTCTTCTATAAGTCTTCTTAAAATTTTCCCCTTGCCGATTAAATGTCGCTGTCCCGCCACTTCGTCCAAATTTTCCGGACGAAGCCGCGCCGCCAACGGCTCGGGTACGGTCTTTGCAAAAAGTGACACGGAATTGTCATTCATATCTTAACGCCTCTATAGGATCTAACTTCGCAGCTTTTCTGGCGGGGTAAATCCCAAAAAACAGCCCCACCGCCATTGAAAACAAAAAGGAAATAATAATGGGCGCGACGGTTATCAAAGTAGCCGCTTGCGGCACTATGTAAGGCACAACTTTCGATATGGCGCAGCCAAGCATTATGCCGATAATGCCGCCTATTCCGCTTAACACCATGGATTCAATCAAAAATTGTATCATTATATTTGAAAAAGTCGCGCCCAAGGCTTTTCTGATGCCGATTTCCCTCGTGCGCTCCGTGACCGACACCATCATTATGTTCATTATGCCTATACCGCCAACTAAGAGGGATATAGCAGCGATTAACGTAACAAAGAGGGAAAGTTTGCTCATCAAATCTTCCATCTGCTTTAAAATCGCCGACATATCTATGATCCTGAAATCGTCGTTTTGCGTTGCGGTTAAGTGGTGACGACTCCGCAAAAGGTTTATGATGCTTTGCCCTACCTCTTTTTGAGAATATCCGGGCTCAACGGTGACTTCTATTCTCTGAATGTGGGTAATTCCAAGCATTCTCTCCTGCATTGTGGTAAAGGGCACTAAAATCACGTCATCCTGATCTTCCCCCATGCCTGAGGCGCCTTTCGTGTCCATTATGCCGATAACTCTAAAGGGCTGATTGTTTATGCGAATTTGCTTGCCTACGGGATTATCTTCTCCAAAGAGGTTGACCGCCACGGTATTTCCCAAAACTGCGACTCTGAGACGATTTTCATTGGCATCGTTCGTAATAAAATATCCGTTTTTTACGGTAATGCTGTTTTTTTGCAAGTAAGCGGGTTTCACGCCCCTTACGTTGGTGTTGACGTTTTCGTTGCCGTAAACCACTTGATAAGAGGACGAAACCACGGGGGAGACGTATTGAACCCCTTTAACCTTTTTCTCTATCGCTTCTGCGTCCATAGTCTTTAAGCTCTGCATTGCGCTTCTCGCTTGACGCACTCCTCTGTTTCGCCCGCCTTCGGGCATTATGTTTAAGGTGTTCGCCCCAAGTTCGCCGAAACTGTCCGTGGTCTGCGCCTTTACTCCGTCGCCTAAAGCCACCATGGCGACAACCGCGCCCACGCCGATTATTATGCCTAGCATGGTGAGAAGCGAGCGCATACCGTTCGCTTTTATGGAAGTCAGCGCCATTATGAAACATTCTCTAAACAACATCCATAACCACGCCCCTTCCCGCGTCTTTGGAGATTACGCCGTCCCGCACCAAAATCTGACGGCTCGCGCATTGGGCGATTTCAGGCTCGTGGGTGACTAAGATTATCGTTCGCCCTTTTTCGTGCAAGCCTTGAAAAATCTCCATAATTTCCTTTGTAGACTTCGTGTCGAGGTTCCCGGTAGGCTCGTCCGCCATTATTATATGAGGGTCGTTCACCAAGGCTCTCGCTATCGCAACCCTTTGCCGCTGACCGCCCGAAAGTTCGTTCGGCTGATGCGCCGCCCTGTCGCCAAGTCCTACGGCTTCTAAAAAGTGATAAGCCTTTTCCCTGCGCTCCTTTAACCCGACTCCCGCATAGAGTAGGGGAAGGGCGACATTATCAAGAGCGTCTATTTTTGAGAGCAGGTTAAAATTTTGGAACACGAAGCCGATTTTCTTGTTGCGGGTTCTCGCCAAAGCGTCGTCGGAGAGATGCGCCACTTCTTCGCCGTCTAATTTGTATGAGCCGACGGTTGGACGGTCTAGGCAACCCAAAATATTCATAAGGGTTGATTTGCCCGAACCGGACGGCCCCATAAGCGCGGCAAATTCGCCTTCGGTAATGTCTATATCTATGCCGTTAAGCGCCGCCACTTCTTCCGTACCGATTTTGTAGAGTTTCTTTACGCCCCGAAGCTGTATGGTTGGCGACTTAGTTTGCATTTTTCTTCCCCTTTGACGAACTGTCCTTTTTGTTAAGCCGCGCCGCCTCGTCCCTGCGCTCTGTCTTTATCACTTCCGCGGTTTGATAGGATTGGAAAATCTTATCGCCTTCGGAAAGCCCCGACACCACTTCAACGTAATCGTCGTCGCTGATTCCGAGTTGCACGGCTCTTCTCGTTATCCTTCCGTTATCTTCTTTAATCATAACGTAAGCGCCTTCGCCGTCAGCCTTTACCGAGGCTATGGGAATTGCCAAGGCGTTTTTCCTTACGTCTTTAAGTACCGTAACCCTAGCCGTCATAGCGGGAAAGAGTTTGCTTTCGGGGTCTTCCACGTCTAGGGTGACATAATAGTAAATAACCGCGTTGGAGCTTGAACTTGAACTAGAGGACGAACCCTTTATATTCCATAAGTTTGCTGTATCCGTTTGGGAAATCTTCGAGACTTTTGCCTTAAAAGTCTCGTTTTTATATGCGTCAACGGTAAATTCCGCTTCCTGACCCACTTTTATATCGCCGATATCGCTTTCGTCAATCTTCGCCAAAATTTGTTTCTTGGATAAATCCGCAATTCGCATGATAACGGTAGGATTGTTGGTGCCTTGCGTCGCCATTGCGCCCACGGTTTGAGGTTCGCCCACCACAACGCCGTCCATGGAGGCGTAAATCAATGTGTCGTTGATATCCGCTTGCGCGCTCGCTAAAGTTGTAACCGCCGTGTCATAGTTAAACTTTGCCGTTTCAAGTTCTTCTTGGCTTTTTGCGCCTATGGTATAGAGATATTTCACGCGGTTATATTTCGACTCCTTATCACGCACGTCGATAGCGGCTTTTTCCTTCTTTGTTTCAAGTTCTTCGCTGTCTAGAGTCGCTACAAGCTGTCCTCTATGAACCGCTTCGTTTTCCTTTACCAAGACGGAGGTGATTCGTCCCGTCTTTTTGGGCGCAACGTCAACGTAATCCACCGGCGCTATGGTGCCGGTAGCTTCAATGATGGTTCTCATGTTGCGCCTTTCTACCGTTACCGTTTTGGCGTTCGCTACCATTTCTTTACTCTTGTTTTCTCTGTAGCTGCCGTAGGCAAAATAAGATATAACGCCCACAACAACGAGCGCCGCGACGATTTTTAAAATAAATTTCTTATTCATGTTTATCTCCTGATTAACGGGTCTTTGAGACTTTTTCATCTTTAGGCACCGCAGAATCCTTTATAGTCATATTCATGTTTCGGGCGGCCATTTGTTCCGCATCGTCAAGCCCCAAGCCCATGACGTTTTCCACTTCCGCCCTACTGTTGACGTAATCCGTTTCGGCTAAGATATAATTCAGTTTTGCCCTCGTCAAAGCTTCTTCCGCGTCTACCACTTCAAGCATGGTACCGGCTCCCGCCTTATATTTTTCATATTCGATAAAAGCTTCTTCTTCGGCCTTTTTCACGTTTAAAGAATTGGTTTCAAGTCTTGCTTCCGCTTCCCTCATATTCATATACGCTTGACGCAAGGCCAAATCTACAGACTCTTCTTGCTTTTCAAGGTTGAGTTTTGCTTCGTCGCGTTCGGCTATGGCGTTATCTACCTGCGCTTTGATTAACCCGCCGTCGAGCACGCTCCATCTGGCGTTTACCGAAGCGTCCCACGAGGAATTATGCGAAGAATTGGGTTCGAACGTCGCACTTATTGGATTTACCCCAAAACTGGCGTCGAGAGTTGGTTGATACGCCGCCTTTGCGCTTTTTACCGCAAGTTCCTTCTGCTCCAACGAAAGACGCGCCGTCATCAAATCTTTCCTATTCTGAAAAGCGTGAGAAAGGCAGTCCGTCATATTCATTTTAAAGGGAACTATCTGAAAAGCATCAGTTAATGTCAGCGGTTCGTTTCTGTCGATATTGATGTGATTTCTAAGCGTAGTCAACGCCACTTCATATGAATTTTCCGCTTTTATCAAGTTTTCCTTAGCGTTGGAAAGCTCCACATCTGCGCGAATCATGTCGATTTTCGCTTTGTTTCCGGCGTTATACAAATCCGTGGTGTTCTTTAAATGCGCCTCGTACTTGTTTACGGTTTCTCTTCGCACTTTTTCCGTTTCCTTTGCGGCAACGGCGTTATAATACGCTTTGGTAACGTCAAATTTTAACTTTTCACGTTGACGTTGCGTAGTTAAAATGGCAGACCTTACCCCTATTTCCCTTGATTCTAAATTGGCGTTATGCTTGCCGCCGTCGTAAATGCTGTATGTTGCGGTAAAGCCAAGCCCTGCGCTTATGGCTCTCGCGCTGTCCGTGCTTTTGGAAATCCTTGGAGCTGCGCTTGCGGAGACTTTTACACGCTTGTTTGCCTTTTGCTCTCTAAGTAACGCTTCCGCTTTATCCTCGCCTTTTTGAGTGATGCGAAGTTCGGTGTTTTCGGCAAGCGCCATTTCAACCGCTTCGTTTAATGAAAGAGAACGCGCATCACAAGCGTTTCCGAGCAATAACAAAGGCACGCATAATGCGCCCAAAAATCTGTATCTCATAATAATCCCCCTAAAGAGCGAATAAAATCTAAAATAAATCATTGGTCATATAATACAACAAACCTTAGAAAGTTTCATTAGAAATAAATGAAAAATAAAAAAATTTTCAATAAATTACACAACATTAACAATTTTTAAAGGATTTTGAAGGAGATTGTAGAATCTAGTCTTTAAGTGGAGTAGTGGGAAATTTGTAAAACGGGATGGTGGTGAGTTTATAGATGACGGGCAACGACAATTTGTTGAAACTGTTTTACAGAGATTTGCTCTCTAAAAATTGGGAGCAGAGATTAAATGCATACACGATAGTGGAAAATGATTTGAGACAGCACGGCTACAAGATGAGCGAGGAACGGTGGGAAAATCTCACTCTTCTTGTGGGTCAGATACTATCCATATATTTTAAAAAACATCCGCCTCAAAACTTCAAAGATTTTGAAGGGAAATTGGCGATACTTTATCAAAGATTGTTAAGTCCTCTCTCGAGAGATAAATCTTTAAATTTTTCCAAAAGTCAAGATCTTCTCATAAGCATTTACGATGACGACGACGATGCGGCGAGAGCGGAGATCAAAGAGTTCTTTAAAGAACAGGCAAACGAGAGCGAATCTCTCCTAAAGAATCTGTTTAGGTGTTACGAAACCATGATGGAACGCGTGGTGGTGCGTTCAAAGAAAATGTGGCAATGCAGCGCTTAAAGGAAAATATGGAAAAAATTGTGATAACAAAGGCGACGTATTTAACGTCCGCCGTAAATAAAAGTCAATACCCCGAAAATTCTTTGTCGGAAGTGGCGTTTTTAGGGCGTTCCAATGTTGGAAAATCTTCTCTTATAAATTCGGTCGCAAATATGAAATCCTTAGCTAGGGTTTCTGCGGAGCCGGGAAAGACTCGGACCATTAATTTCTATGAATTCGGCTTAAAAAAGGAAGAAGAGAGGAAATCTTTTTGCATGGTGGATTTGCCGGGTTATGGTTATGCTAAAATAGGACGGGAATCGCGAAAAGTTTGGGCGAAATTTACCGAAGAATATTTGCTGACACAAGAACGTTTAGCGTTTTTATGTTTGCTTATAGATATACGTCACGACCCTACGACGCTTGACATTGGGATGTTTAACTTTTTAACGGAGCATAATATTCCTGTTTTAATAGTCGCCACAAAATCCGATAAATTGAGTAAAAATGCGGCAAAAAAACAGCTCTGCCGTATAAGCGATATATTGAACGTGGATGAAAGTTCCGTTTTGCCGTTTTCTTCGATGAAAAAAGACGGCAGGGACGAATTGTTGACGGTTATTTGGGAGTCGCTGAACCAAGGAGAATAATAGTGGAAGAGCTTTCGCAATTTGACAGAGAATTACTGAATATTCTTCAGGAAAACTTGCCCGTATCTCCGCAGCCTTTTAAGGATGTGGCGGAAACATTGGGGACAAGCGAGGAAAGCGTTTTGGGCGCTTTGCAAAGGTTAAAACGCGAGGGTTACATTAGGCGTATCGGGGCTTTTTTCGATTCTGAAAAGTTGGGATATGTAGGCTCGTTGATTGCGCTTAAAGTTGAGCCTCAAAAACTGGATGAAGTCGCAAACGCCATAAACAAATATGCGGGGGTCACGCATAACTATGAGAGGGAAGGCAAGTATAATCTTTGGTTCACGCTGAATTCGCCAAACGAGTCTTTTGAAAAGAAAACAATCGAGGAAATTCGCTCTCTTGACGGAGTGACGGAACTCTTGAATTTAAAGGCGACGAAAAAATACAAGGTGAATGTTGCTTTCAATTTGTGAGCGAGGGATTTAGATTGGACGAAGCGGATAAACGGGTTATACGAGCATTGCAGGAAGATTTTCCGCTTGTCGCCGAGCCTTACAAGGAACTTGCCAAGGTTGCGGATATGACGGAAGCGGAGTTTCTGCGAAGAGTCTTAAAGTTAAAGGAAACGGGCGCAATACGAAAGATGGGAGCTGTGTTAAAACACAGGAACGTCGGTTTTACGTCCAATGTTCTTTGCGCGTGGGAAATTTCCGAAGATAAGGCGGATGAGGTTGCAAAATCCATGAGTGAGGAAAGGCAAGTTTCTCATTGTTACATCAGAAAGGTTGCGCCGGGATGGGATTATAATTTATACACCATGATTCACGGCAAAAGCCGCGAAGATTGCGAAAATACGGCAAGAAGGTTGCAAGAGGCAAACGGCGTAACAAAACCGCCCGCCATGCTTTTTACCGTTAAGGAATGGAAAAAGACGGGCATGAAGTATTTTTTGGAGTAGGCAGTATTTATTTTCATATATAACAAGGAGGAATTATCAAGATGAAAGGAAATTCATTAAGGGCGCTTGTAATATCAAGTTTGCTTATGGGCGCTCCTCTTGCGGCAAGTTATGAAGTCGCCATGCCGGCGTATGTTGAGGCGGCGGCTGTTACGGCAGAAGTAGACGCGAGCGTAGGTCAAGCCACCAAGAGAGGCGGCGTCATGGTTTATCCCACGTTGAAATCCGCGCTTGCCGCTCTTAGTCAGCAAAAAGCCACCAGCGCAACGCTTCGCCTTGCTCCCGGCACTTATCGCGAAAAAGTAACGATAAACGTTCCCAACCTTTTGCTTATCGGCAAAGACGCGGCGACAACCACGATAGTGTGGGACGATGCGGAGGGAACTCCCGTGCGTCCCGAAGACGCGGCGTTAAAAAAGAAGCAGTACAAAATGGATTGCGCCACGGTGACAATTTCAAAGAAAGCCACGAATTTCCAAGCGGTAAATATAACTTTTGCAAACGATTTCCCGACGGAAGAAGCCAGAGTCGATAAACGCGTCGGCGGCAGCGTGCAAGCGTTTGCTCTCACCGATGAAGCGGATATGAGCAGCTTCTACAATTGCAGGTTCTTGGGCAGACAAGATACTCTCTACGCTAACGCAGGTCGTCAATATTATAAAAATTGCTACATTGAAGGCGACGTTGACTTTATCTTTGGGCAGGCTTCTGCGGCTGTGTTCGACGGTTGCGAAATAAAATCTTTAAGCCGCGCCGTTAAAGAGGACGGCAAGAGTCATGGTATGGGATATGTAACCGCGCCCAGCACTCTTGCGCAGGATAAGGGGTATCTTTTCTACAAGTGTCATTTAACCGGCGATATTCCTTCTCCCCATTATGTGATGTTGGGTCGTCCTTGGCATCCTTCTTCCGAAAAGAGAGAAGTCAATTCCGCCGCGACTTTCAGAGAGTGTCAAATTGATGTGACCATGAAGGACAACGCATGGAACAGCATGAAGAATAAATTTGCGACGTTTAAGCCCGAAGACAACAGATTGTTTGAATATAAGAACACGGGCAAGGGCGCAAAGATAAGCAAGAACCGCCGTCAACTCACGGACGCTCAAGCAAAGGATTATACCGTTGAAGCGTTCTTGGGCGATTGGAAGCCTACGAAACGCGGATAAACAATAAAGTTTGATAAAGTTTTTTCTTTTCTCTTTTTCTTTGTTACTTTCTTTTTCTCTTTCCTTTTTTACAAAAAAGAAAGGAGAAAAAGAAAGTAAAGAACTTGCCTAAAATCGGGGAGGAAAAAATATGTTTGGGAAAAAGAAGATAGCGGCGTTGACGGGCGCAGTATTGATGGCGATTTCGAGCGGCGTTTTTGCGGCGCAGGCTCCTACGGGGTTGCAGAGTCCGACTCTTTCGACGGATGAAGACAGCACTTGGCTTTGCTGGAATCGTCCCGAAAAAGGCGACGATGCGCAGTATTACAACGTTTATTGCAACGGCAAGAAGATAGGCTCCACGCAAAAACCTGTTTCCACTTGGGGAACTAACGCAATGGAGAAATTCAAGGCAAAGAATGCGGCGCTTTGCGGCGATCTAATCATTTACCATAGCTTTGAAGCCAAAGGGTTAAAACCTTCCACCGAGTATTCCTTTACGGTTCGCGCCGTGGGTAAGGACGGCAAAGAGTCTAAGGACAGTCAGGCTTTGAAGGTTAAGACAACTCCCGTGCCTAAAAGCATAAAATTAACTGATTTCGGCGCGGTGGGCGACGGTAAAACCGTTATCACCGATAAACTTCAGAAAGCTATCGACGCTACTCCGAAAAACGGCGTGCTTGTCATTCCCGCAGGAACTTTCGTTTCGGGCGCGGTTCATTTGAAGGGCGATATGACGTTGAAACTCGAAAAAGGCGCGACTCTTCTCTCCGTCAACGATTTGAACGGTTTCCAGATGCAGAAAAACAACCGTTATAACGGAATGTTAAACGGTCGCAATTTCAAGAACCTCCGCATTGTGGGCGAGGGCGTTATCGACGGCAATGGCTGGAAGAAACATCCGAAAGGTCACTATTATAAAGCCGCTAATGTAGTTCGCGCAGACGGCAAGAAATCTCGCGAACCGGACGTAAGAAATTACGGTATTTTGGCGAAGACCCAGACCGAGTATTTGCTCGATAAAGAGGGCAGGAGCTTTAAAGACGCTTACGTTGCAAGAAGCACCACGATTATGCTCGCTCATGTCGACAACCTCTACATCGAAGGCGTTACCATGCAGAACCCGTCCCTCCATATGTGCATGATTACAGGTAACGACGTTACCGTCAACAACGTTAACTTCCTCACCTACGATGTCAACAACGGCGATGTTATCGACTACACCGGCAGGAAGTACAAGGTTATGAACTGCTACATGGACAGCGGCGACGACTCCGTAAACTTTAACGCGGGTATCGGCGCGGACGCGAAGAAACGTCCTCCCGTCGGCGACGCTTGGGTGTTCAATAATTACACCAAACACGCTCATGGCGGCATTACATTGGGCAGCCATACCGCCGCTTGGATTGAAAATATCTTGGGCGAAGACAATATTTATGAGGATACCGAAGTTCCGTTCCGTTGCAAGACCTCCGAAATCACCGGCGGCGGCGGACATGACGTTATCTTCCGTCATAACGTCATGAAGAACATCAAGAACAACGCTTTCCTTTTTACCACCAACTACACAGACGCTTTTGCGGTCGGTAAATTCAAGTCTGCCGATGCGGGCGTGTTCTACAATATGCTTATAGAAGATTGCGTAGTGCAGGGTACAAAGAAAGCTACCTTTAAGATTTACGGTATGCCCGGCGCAGAACATCACGACATCACTCTTCGCAACGTGAAGATTATCAACGGTAAAAAAGAAGAGTTGAAGGATTATAAGAACGTAAAACAAGAGAACGTGGTTTATGTAACGGATAAAAACGCAAAGTAATTGAAGGGTGACAAGATGAAGTTTTTGAAAAAATTATTTGTCGCTTTCGCTTTTCTTTTTGCGGTGAGCGGCGTCGCTTCGGCGGCGCCTCTTGCCGACGGGCAGGAGATTAACCTCTGGCCGGGGAAAGCTCCCGGCACCGAAAACGTAAGTTTTCACAACGAGGTAATAGAACGCAGCAAAGATCCGGCAAAACACGACCGCGCCATGGTGCATATTGATAGGCCTCACATGGTTGTCCGTATGCCGAAAAATCCCAACGGCACGGCTGTTGTCGTCGGTCCCGGCGGCGGTTATGCTCGCGTTGTCATTGACAAAGAAGGCGACGACATAGCAAATTGGCTTAAATCCGAAGGCGTAACCGTTTTCATTCTGCGTTATCGTTTGCCTGAGGACAAACACAATGCAAACAGCGAAGACGTTGCGTTGGAGGACGGGCAAAGAGCGGTTCGCATTGTTCGCTCCCATGCGAAGGAATGGGGATTAAACCCAAATAAAATCGGCATTATGGGCTTTTCCGCCGGCGGTCACATGGCGGCAAGCGTCAGCACTTGCTACGACAGAAAAGTTTACAAGCCTGTGGACAAAATTGACAAAGTAAGCGCGCGTCCCGATTTTAGCGTTTTAGGGTATCCCGTTATAAGTATGCTTGAAGAATACGCTCATAAAGGCACGAAAAAACGCCTCTTTAAAACTCCTCCGTCTCAAGCGCAAATGGAGAAGTATTCGATGGAGCTTCAAATTGACAAGAATACTCCCCCCGCATTCGTTTTCTGCGCTAAAGACGACGACGTAGTACCCGCGGTAAACAGCGTGCGCTACGTCGAAAAACTTCGCTCCGTAGGCGTTCCCGTTGAGTTTCATATGTATACTTACGGTGCGCACGGTTTCGGTATCGGAGCGGGACTTAAAACCGGCGCTCGCGAGTGGTCGAAGGCTTGCAGCGCATGGCTTCGCGATATGAAATTTATTTGATTTCAAAACCTAGCAGGGGCGTTGATCTTGCACATTGCCAAAGGGATTTGCTCTCCGGACTCCGAGATGATATTAATATTCCCTCGTCTTTTTAGACGGGGGAATAATTTTATGCGGTGTAAATGGTCGAAATTTGACACAACAAAAGGCAAGATATACAAAAAACTTTCCTTTCAAGGTGTGAAAGATGAAGATATAATATCTATTGTTTAAAAAGAGAAGAAGATAAAAAGAAAAAATTATTAAAGTTTTTTCTCTCTCTTTCTTTTCTTTGCTTCTTTCTTTTCTTTCTCTCTCTTTTTTACAAAAAAGAGTGAGAAAGAAAAGAAAGAAGGAATTTACTTATGGAGGAAAAACTATGGTATCGGAAAGTATGTATGAGCTTGGAACGAAGAAGTCTACTATAAGGACAATATTTGAATTCGGTCGAAAACGCGCGGCTGAAGTAGGGGAGGAGAATATTTTTGATTTTAGCCTTGGCAACCCCAACGTGCCTACGCCGGAGTTTATCAAGGACGCTGTTATAGATATTTTAAATACGATGGATGTAAACGCTATCCACGGGTATACTGTGGCGCCGGGACATCCCGTAGTGAGGGATGCGCTTGCAAAATCCATAAACAAGAGGTTTGGCACGGATGTGACGGCAAACAATCTGTTCCTTACGGCGGGAGCGGCTGCGGCTATAACCATAACTTTTAAGGCGTTAAACGAAAAAGAGGATGAGTTTATAGCTTTTGCGCCTTTTTTTCCGGAATATCGTTGCTTTGTGGAAAATATCGGCGGAAAACTTGTGGTAGTGCCGCCTAAAATCGAGGATTTCCAGATAGATTTCGACGCTTTTAAATCAAAGATTACTCCTTTAACTAAGGCTGTAATAGTGAACTCTCCCAATAACCCCAGCGGCGCTATTTATTCTGAAGAAACACTTAAAACCCTTGCGGATATTTTACAAGATAAGGAAAAAGAATACGGGCATCCCATATATATTATCTCCGACGAGCCTTACAGAGAGATTGCGTTTGACGGCGTTGTTTCTTATATACCGAAAATTTACAAGAATACCGTTGTTTGTTATTCTTACAGTAAATCCTTCTCCCTTCCCGGTGAGAGAATCGGGTATATCTTAATTCCAAGCGAGGTAGAAGGCTTTGAAAAAGTTTACGGAGCAGTGGCGGGAGCCGCCAGGGTGCTTACTCATGTGAATGCGCCGTCGCTTTGGCAATACGTTATCGCCAGATGCGCCGATAAGCCCTCAAATATTGAAATTTACAGAAAGAACGCGAAACTTTTCTACGACGGCTTGATTGAGGCGGGATTTAAGTGCGTAAAACCTCAAGGCGCTTTTTATCTTTTCCCCCAATCTCTTGAAAAAGACGATTACGCATTTTGCGAAAGAGCAAAAAAATATGATTTGCTCTTAGTTCCCGGCGCAGATTTCGGCGCCCCAGGGCATTTCAGGGCGACTTGCTGCACCAGGACGGAAACTATAGAACGGGCGTTGCCTTTGTTTAAGAAACTTGCGGCGGAATATCAATAACCCTTAAAGAAATGCTGATTATACTAGAGAGCGTTAGAATTTACGAGCGAAGCGAAGTAAAGCTCTTACGCTCTCTGCATATACTCGCAATTGAGTTTTGAACCTTTGGTAAATTTTTCTGCTTGCGAGTATAAATGAGTTTTAGTTATTTTTGGGTAAAGAAAATTTTTTTGCAGGAATTTTAAATTTTTCGGATAATATATATGTATGGCAAAGTTTTCGGCTTTTTTGTACGCCGAAAAAGCCGAAGAAATATTGGCAATCTTTAATGATTTGAATTTCCTGAGGTCTCCCCGCCCCGAAGGGGCGGGGAGACCTTAAAAAAGTCTCTAAAGATGCCGTACTGTGTATGATAGAAATTAAGGAGGGATTCTTTTGCGTGAGATTGATGTAAAAACCATCACGGAAAACGTCGCAGAGATGTGTAAAGAAGCCGCTTATTACTTGCCGGAAGACGTGTATCGCGGGCTAAAAAAAGGTCGCGAATCCGAAAAATCGCCGGTTGGACAGGTAGTGCTCGATCAGATTATTAAAAACGCAGAGATTGCAAAGAGCGAGGATCGCCCCATTTGCCAGGATACGGGCATGACAATTGTGTTCTTGAAGGTGGGTCAAGACCTTCACATTACGGGCGGCAATTTGAACGACGCCGTAAACGAAGGCATCGCCAAAGGTTATACCGAAGGTTATTTGCGTAAATCCGTCGTGGGCGAGCCGCTTTTCAACAGAGTTAATACCAAAAACAACACGCCGGGCGTTATCTATACCGAAATTGTCCCCGGGGACAAGCTTGACATCACAATCGCGCCCAAAGGTTTCGGTTCGGAGAATAAATCGGGGATTAAAATGCTCGTTCCCGCAGATGGCGTTGAAGGCGTCAAGAAAGCCGTTATGGATATAATCTTGCACGCCAGCATGAATCCTTGCCCGCCTATCGTTGTGGGCGTGGGTATCGGCGGCACTATGGACAGAGCCGCGCTCATGTCTAAAAAGGCGCTTACCCGCTCCATTGAAGAGCGCAACCCAATGCCCGAGTACGCAAAACTTGAAGAAGAACTCCTTGAGCTTATAAATAAAACCGGTATAGGTCCGCAGCTTGGCGGCACCACAACCGCCCTTGGGGTAAACATCGAATGGGGTCCCACTCATATAGCAGGGCTTCCCGTTGCCGTAACAATTTGCTGCCACGCAATGCGTCATTCGCATCGCGAGCTTTAAAAAGGGGGACTTTCGATGGCTGAAACAATAAGAATAAAAACTCCTTTCACCGAGGAGGATTCAAGAAAGCTTAAAGCAGGCGATTCGGTGCTTATCACGGGAGAGATTATCTCCGCCCGCGACGCCGCCCATAAAGCTATGACGGAAGCCCTTGCGAGAGGCGAAAAACTTCCCGTTGATTGGAACAACCAGATGGTTTACTACCTTGGCCCCACTCCCGCAAAACCCGGCGACCCCATCGGCTCCTGCGGTCCCACCACTTCGGGACGCATGGACGCGTACACTCCCACCATGCTTGATCAGGGCATCAAGGGCATGATTGGCAAGGGTTCGCGTACCAAAGAAGTAGTTGACGCCATGAAGAAACACGGCGTAACGTATTTTGCGGCGGTAGGCGGCGCAGCGGCGTTAATCGCAAAGTCCGTCAAGAAATACGAAGTTTTGGCGTATCCCGAACTTGGTCCCGAGGCCGTCGCTCGTCTTACGGTTGAGGATTTCCCCGCTATAGTCGTTATCGACTGCGAAGGCAACAGCCTTTACGAGACCAATCAGGAAAAATACAGAACCCTTGAGGGATATTAAGTATAGTAAGCGACGATGAGTTTTACATTTGCCCGCCGAAGGGCGGGTAAATCAAGCACAATTATTTTTGTCGTTACTAAAATTTAGGAGGTTCTTATGAACACAGCATTTTATCTGCGCAGATTGCACTCCTTGGCGGGTCTCGTTTGCCTTGGCGCAGTGCTTTTTGAGCATATCTTTACAAATTCCATGGCGCTTGGCGGCGCTAAGGCGTTAGACGGCGCGCTTGCCATGATGGAGCTTATTCCCCCGCTCATTTTCCTCGCGCTTGAGATCGGCGCCATTGGCGTTCCCCTTCTCTTCCACGGGATTTACGGCATTTACATCGCTCTTGAAGCAAACAACAACCCCGGACGTTTCGGTTATACCCGCAACTGGTGCTTTGCCCTTCAGAGATGGACGGCTTGGTTCCTGGTTTTCTTCCTCATCTGGCACATCGGTTATCTTCGTATTTTTGAAAAGGGAATGAACGGCACCCATATTTCCTATGACCTCTTGCAGAGTCTCTTTGTGGGCAGCCCAATAACCGCTTGCCTTTACGTCTTGGGTATGTTTGCGGCGATTTTCCATTTCTGCAACGGCATTACCACGTTCTGCATGACTTGGGGCATTACGAAAGGCCCGCGTTCGCAGAAAGTGGTCAGCGTTCTTTCCATGCTGCTCTGCGCCGGGCTTTGCCTTGTGACCCTTGCGTTTATGTCCAGCTATTTCTTGATGGTTTAAAGGAGAGTAGAATATGGCAAAAGCAGAAAAACGCGTTATTGTCGTAGGCGGCGGCTTGTCCGGGCTTATGGCGACGATTAAGATAGTTGAAGACGGCGGCGTTGTGGATCTTTTTTCCTACTGCCCCGTGAAACGCTCCCACTCCCTTTGCGCCCAGGGCGGCATCAACGCCTGTATGGACACAAAAGGCGAAAAGGACAGCGTGTATGAACATTTTGACGATACCGTTTACGGCGGCGACTTCTTGGCGGATCAGCTTGCGGTTAAAGGCATGGTCGAGGCTGCGCCTAAAATCATAAAGATGTTTGACCGCATGGGCGTTCCCTTTACCCGCACCCCCGAAGGCACGTTAGACCTCAGAAACTTCGGCGGACAGAAAAACAAACGCACCGTGTTCGCAGGTTCCACCACGGGACAGCAACTTTTGTACGCCCTTGACGAACAGGTTCGCAAATGGGAAGTCAAAGGCAAAGTTAAAAAATACGAATTCTGGGAATTTTTGAGAGCGATAAAGAATAAGGACGGCATCGTTCGCGGCATCGTTGCGCAGAACATGAACTCCAACGAAATCGTTTCCTTCCCCGCAGACGTTGTTATACTCGCAACCGGAGGTCCCGGACAGGTTTACGGTCGTTGCACGGCTTCCACTATCTGCAACGGCTCCGCAGTTTCCGCTGTTTATCAGCAGGGCGCCGAAATTGGCAACCCCGAATTTTTGCAGATTCATCCCACGGCTATCCCCGGTAGCGACAAGAACCGCTTGATGAGCGAGGCTTGCCGCGGCGAGGGCGGGCGCGTTTGGGTATGGCGCAAGAATCCCGAAACGGGCGAAAAAGAGCGTTGGTACTTCCTTGAAGATATGTACCCCGCTTATGGCAACCTCGTTCCCCGCGATGTTGCGTCCCGCGCAATCTATAAAGTCGTCGTTCACATGGGACTCGGTATGCAGAACCCCAACAGGGTTTACCTCGACCTTTCCCATATCCCCGCCGACTATCTCGAAAGAAAATTGGGCGGCATCCTTGAGATGTACACAGACTTTGTGGGTAAAGACCCACGCGAGGTTCCTATGGAGATTTTCCCCTCCATTCACTATTCGATGGGCGGCATCTGGGTTGACAGAATGCACCACACCAACATTCCCGGACTTATGGCTTCCGGCGAATGCGATTATCAATATCACGGCGCGAACCGTTTAGGCGCAAACTCCCTCCTTTCCGCCGTTTATTCCGGCATGGTATCGGGTCCCGAGGCGCTCCGTTACGCAAGAGCGGGCGAAACCGGCGAACCTCTCACCAAAGAGGAAATGGAAGCGGCTCGTAAAGAGTGCGTCGCCGAATTTGACAAAATCCGCCAGATGAACGGCACGGAGAACGCAAAGCGTCTCCACCACGAACTTGGCGACATCATGTATAAATACGTTTCCGTCGAGCGCGACAACAACGGTCTCGACCAGTGCTTGAAGGAATTGAAAGACCTCTTAAAGCGTTGGGACAATATCGGCGTTACCGACCACGGCTCTTGGGCTAATCAGGAAGCTATGTTCACCCGTCAGCTCCGCAACATGATTGTCTACGCCATGGCGATAACTAAAGCTGCAAGACTTCGCGACGAGAGCCGCGGCGCTCACGCTAAAATCGTGCTTGACGCTAACGGCGAACGCGTGACCGACGAAAAGGGCGATCTCGTCTTTATGAACCGCGACGACGAGAAGTTTATGCGCACCACGATCGTTTCTTTCGACAAGGAAAAGGAAGAACCGGTCGTTACATACAGAGAATTCGAGCACTCGCTGATTAAGCCGCGTCTTAGAAACTACGCCGTTGCGAAGAAAGAGTAAAAGGGAGAGAATGCTATGAGCGATAATCAAAAAGTAAGATTTATAATCGAGCGGCAGGACAGCCCTGATTCCAAGCCTTACACGGAAGAATTCGACGTGGATTACCGTCCCGGGCTGAACGTTGTTGCGGCTCTTATGGAAATTCAGCAGAACCCCGTAACGGTGGACGGCAAAAAGGTCGCCCCCGTTGTTTGGGAGTGCAACTGCCTTGAAAAAGTTTGCGGCGCCTGCATGATGGTCATTAACGGCAAAGCGCGTCAGGCCTGTTGCGCTCTTATCGACGAGTTAAAGCAGCCCATCCGCTTGGCTCCCGCCCGTACCTTCCCTGTTGTCCGCGATCTTATGGTTGACCGTTCCGTTATGTTTGAAAGTCTCAAAAAGATTCAAGGCTGGGTTGAGATTGATGGCAGTTTCGATTCCGTCGATGCGCCGCGTCAAAATCCCTATACGGCGCAAGTCGCCTACGAGATTTCACACTGCATGACCTGCGGTTGCTGTCTTGAAGCCTGCCCGAACGTCGGACCGCAGAGCGACTTCATAGGCCCTGCGCCGACCGTACAAGCGTATCTTTTCAATTTGCATCCGATTGGCAAATACGATGCGCCCAAGCGCTTGGAAGCGTTAATGCAAAAAGGCGGCATCACGAGCTGCGGCAACAGTCAAAACTGCGTGGAGGTTTGCCCCAAGAGCATAAAACTTACCACCTACCTTGCGCAGCTTAACCGCGACGTAAACAAACAGGCTTTGAGAAATATATTTAACGTGTAACCAAAAAACGGCTGTCGCTTTTGCGGCAGCCGTTTTTTATAAGTCAAACCGCCTATTGGCGGCTTCTTATGTCAACCGTTCTTCCCATTCTTTTTCTTTAAATCCCACCAAAACTTTATCATCACTCACCAACAAGGGACGCTTTACAAGCATACCATCGGTAGCGAGAAGCGCGTATTGCTCGTCTGCGCTCATATTTGAGAGTTTATCCTTTAGTCCTAATTCTTTATACTTCAGTCCGCTTGTATTGAAAAATCGTTTCAGCGGCAATCCGCTTTTCTCATGCCATAAGCGAAGTTCCTGTTCGTTCGGGTTATTTTCCTTAATATCTCGTACAGTTACGGCTATGTCGTTATCGACGAGCCATTTTTCGGCTTTTTTACAAGTGGTGCAACGGGGGTAACATACGAAAATTGGTTTATTCATGTTTGCTCCTTCTTTCTGTTGACGGTTTTACTATCAAGATGTTTTGCCACTCCCAAATCATCTTTTGCGTAAATTAGCCATTCCTCCGCATCCTTTAAATAAGCGTTATCCATACAAAATCACTCCATTTTTCACAACTTCATTTTCAATACTCAATCTATGTTTTCTGCTCTCAAAGTTGCTTTCTGTGCCAATAACAATATCTACGGCTCGGGTTCTTACGTTACGGATGGATTTATAGGCTTTTGCGGTCAAATCAACCAAATTTTCCGTATCGTCCTTTACAACTATATAAAAGTCGAAATCGCTATCAACTTTCGCAGTGCCGCTGGCAAAAGAACCGAATAGGTATATTCTAAGCGGAGATAAAATATTGATAAAACTTTCTTTAATTTTTTCTATTTCGTCTTTAACCATTTTATTTTTCTCCTATCAAAGATGATTGTGCACTATTTTTAAATTTTATGAATGACGGCGATATTACGTGTGTCATCTCCTTATACTTCCCTTAATTTTATCATCTTGTAATTGTAAAGTAAATCGTAAAATTTCTCGTTCTCATTTCTGCGACTGCCTTCTGTTAAAAATTGGAATCACATTTACAAGCGGCTCTTCATAGGGATGAACTTCGTATATCGCGTTTAACGTCTTGTCCAAATTTTCCGCGTTGATATTGACTTCGACCTTAATTTCCTCCGCTTCGCTTACTTCGCCTTCCGTTCCTATGTATGGACTGCTTCCTTTAAGCGGTCGCCACGCTCCGGTTACTTTACTGTACGCCAAACATGAATCGTAATTCCCAAGACAACCTGCGCCAACGGATTGAAGCGCTTTGCGTAAAGGCGGTAAGTGAGATTCGGGAATGAAAATCTCTAGTTTTAGTTGGTTAATTTCCAAATTGTTCTCTCCAATACAATTTTACGTTTCAACTACCCCATACTTTCTGAAAACCGCCTCGAAATCATCAAGCGTCATAGCGTTATTGACCGCTTCCCTAAGTTCGCTATTTTCAATTTGCGCGATAAGTTCGTAAACGGCAGCCATAATGTCCCCGCTTTCTTTGATAGTTTTTAAAGGTTGGCAAAAATAATTCTTCAAAGATATTGCTACTTCAGATAGCAATTCGACATTTTTTCCTTAAATCCTGCATAGCTCTTGAGCCTTCCCTCTACGGGGAGGGTAGGCTCGAAGCGGCGGGGAGTAAGTTCCGTAGCTAATGTTGTCGGAACCGGAAGTTTAACCATACCCATGATGAAAAAGCTGGGGTACCATAAAAATTTTGCGGGCGCGGTAGAAGCCGCCGCTTCCACCGGCGGACAACTTATGCCGCCCGTCATGGGAGCCGCCGCATTTTTAATGGCTGAATTTGTGGGGGTGCCTTACGTTGAAATAGTAAAAGCCGCGGCGATACCCGCGTTATTGTATTTTTTGGGCGTATGGCTGGGCGTGCATTTTGAGGCTAAACGCAATCATTTGAAAGGCATATCGAAGGACAAACTTCCAAAAATCGGCGAAATATTGAAAGAACGCGGGCATTTAGCCATACCGTTACTCGTTATAGTGTATCTTTTGGTGACGGGTTACACCCCAATGCGAGCGGCATTGGTTGCGCTGTTTCTTTCGATAATTTGCGCGTCGCTCCGCAAATCCACCAGAATGAAGCCGATAGAAATCGTAAAAGGTTTGGACAAAGGCGCGAGGGGCGCGCTTGGTGTGCTTGTGGCTTGCGCGTCCGCAGGAATTATCATAGGCGTGGTTACAAAAACCGGCATGGGGTTAAAACTTGCCTCAAGCCTTATAGACCTTTCGGGCGGCGTATTGCTTCCCAGTTTGTTCTTTACTATGATTACGGCGATAGTGTTAGGCATGGGCGTGCCTACGACAGCAAACTACGTCATAACCTCCACCGTGGCTGCGCCGGCGCTTCTGCAAATCGGTATTCCAGCGCTTGCCGCTCATATGTTCGTATTTTATTTCGGTATAATAGCGGACGTGACGCCGCCTGTTGCGCTTGCGGCGTTTGCCGGCGCGGGAATAAGCGGAGGCAACGCGCTTAGAACCGGTATAAACGCTTCAAAACTTGCCATAGCCGCTTTTATAATTCCCTATATGTTTGTAATGAGTCCGGAACTGTTGCTGCAAGGCGGAGATATTTCCATAACGATTATGGCGCTTGTAACCGCTATAATCGGCATGATAGCTTTAAGCGCTTCTCTTATCGGGTATTTTGTAGATTATATGAAAAAACCCGAAAGATTAATCCTGTTTATGGGCGGGCTTTTAATGGTAAACCCCGGCGTTACCACCGATATAATAGGCATTGCGCTTATCATTACGGTAATCTTTTTGCAAAAGCGGCATAAGAGAAAAACGCTTTAATTCAAGTTTTGCTGAAAAAGTAAAAAACCAAAAATGTCCCTCGCTTAATATGTGGGGGACATTTTAGCATTAAAGAAGGGTAATATTTTGATTGCATATAAACTTATTCGCTCAAACAGAAAAAGCGTCGGCATTAGGATAGAAACTGACGGAAGTCTTGTTGTCAGGGCTCCAAAGGGAATTGAAAGATTTGAAATTGACAAGATGGTGAAAAAGCAAGAGGCTTGGATAGAAGAAAAAAGAGCGGCGTTCAGGGCTTTTGATGCGGCTCATCCTTCAAATACAATACCTTATCTTGGGAAGAACTACATAACGGTAGAACAGGATATCGACGATATTGAGCTAAAAGGGGACAGAATTTTTATCCCGAAAGGTTACGACACAATCTGTTGGCTTAAATCCGAGGCCTCCCGTATTTTATCCGAACGCATGAAATACTACGCAACCGCCGTAAATTTATTTCCAAAGAGGGCAAAACTTTCAAATGCAAGGAGCAAATGGGGTTCTTGCAGTTCCAAAAGAAGTATAAACCTATCTTGGCGACTGATTTTCTGTCCCTTATCTGTCATAGATTATGTAATTGTTCACGAACTGTGCCACATAGTTCACATGAACCACAGCGCGGCATTTTGGGAAAAAGTAGAAAGCGTATTGCCAAAGTATAAGCAAGAACGTGAATGGTTAAAAGAAAACGCCAGATTGCTTGACATGTATTCCTAAGTTACTATTCACGGGTAGTACAAAAAGAAAAAACGGTGCTCTTCATGGTCAACCCCTCTGCCCTTCGGGCACCTCCCCTTTCAGGGGAGGCTCTCTGATTTCTCATTTTGTGGATATATAATAGAAAAGTCACCTTCACGTTGCCTCCCATGAAAGGGGAGGGGGACCGCGAAGCGGTGGAGAGGTCATCTGTGAACGGCACTAATTCGCC
>JAGBMX010000021.1 GCA_017634675.1 Selenomonadaceae bacterium
ACGCCGTATGCGCCTCGACTACGCCGTCGCAGAAAACTTTTGCGCCTATTAAATGATAGTGCTTGCTGTTATGCTTTTCTGCTTCCGCGGCAATTTTATCCATATCCGCTTCCGGCGTATCGCTGTTGTCCTCCACATACCAGCCGGAATAGTTGTAATGCTTTAGTTTGCCTTCCGCTTCAAGTTCATAATACGCCACAGGTTCATTTTTGGACAAAAGATCAACGCCCGCGTTATAAGTGCCGGTATAGCCGTTAGAAAGAGCGTAATCCTGCCACGCCAACAGCGCTTTCTTCATTTCTTCGAGTGAAATTTTAATTTGCGAGCGAACATAAAATGTTGGGGCTTCAGAGATAATGCCGTTCGGATTTCCGTTCGCGTCAACATGCACGCAGTCCGTTCCCCATTTTTTAACGGCGTCTTTGTTAATCCCATACTCCTTCATAGCCTTTGTATTTAGCCACATAGAGTGCTTGTCGAAACTCTCCACAACGACGCGTTTGTCGGGGCATATTTCGTCAAGCATAGCGGCGGTGGGAAGAGGACCGTTTGTGGAAAAGCCTTCGCCTGCGATGTCGGTTTTTTCGAGATGTTCCGCGATGTATTTCTTTAGGTCTTTCAGCCAACTTTCCACTCCCGCGAAAGTATCGACTTTTACCTTGCCCGTCATAGTATATCCGCCCGCGCCGGGATGACAATGCGCTTCCAAAAATCCCGGGTAAACGGAATTTTTCCCGAAATCCCTAATTTTCGTGTGGCTGTCGCAGAGTTTTTTCGCTACGCTTGCCACTCCCACATATAAAATCGTATCGCCTTTAACGGCAACGGCTTCCGCAAACGGCTTGTATTCGTCCATGGTAATGACGTTTCCCAAAATAAGCAAATCAGCTTTGCCTTTATTACCGGAACCCGAAGCCTTTAAAGAGTTTCTCGCTCTAGAGCCGTGAACGGTTTTTTCCGCCGCAGACACCGTTCCTCCGGGCAACGCCGCTACTGCGTAAGCCACCGCTCCTGCGCCTGCGAGTTTGAAAAAATCGCGTCTGCTAATGTTTAAACCATCGTTTTTCTTTTCATTTTCCGCCATGAATAAGCTCCTTTCTGCTGTTAGAAACCAATATTGTTATTTTTAGATTATCATTTTTTCCTTTTTTTAACAACGCAAGTTCCATAATGTCACACTTCCGATAAAAAGATGAAGCGCGTTTATATCACTGCAAACATTATTGTCGATACATAAAAAAGCGATGAATTTGAATAACTCGATTCATCGCTTCAACCACTTCTGCGTCTTTCGGTACGCTCCTATAATCTCTGAGTTTATTACATTTTTCACTACGAGATTAGAGCGTACATTTTTTTCCTTTGTTTTTGAATACCTCGGTACCGTAATAATTTATCGCTTCGATTCCTATATTTCATTTATTATGCTTCCTTGATATTACTGTCCCGAACATTCGTATTTACACTTCGTCATACAAAATATAAGCGAGAGGATATGATAGATATTATCCTACATATCTCTCATATCCCCTCTTTGTTGAGAGTGGCTTCTCGTCTTTCTCTTTTGTTGTGAATGGGAAGTTGTCCGCAGGCGCGGAGGCAAACCTCTTGAATCCCTTCTTTATATGGGGCGAGTTCTTCGGATACTTAAAATTTATCCTCTTGAATGGCTTTTTTCAAGGTATCTTTTACATTGCCGTTTTTGTCAACATAACCTTTCGACCTTAATTCTTCCATAATTTTTTCCGCATGAATCGAGCCTAGATAATGCCGTTCTTCCTGCGTTTCATTGTCGATTATGGTAATATTTGCAAAATTCGCCGCTTCCAAAAATCTGAAACGAATTCCGTCATTCTCGTACTCTTTTTGCAAACCATCGGCAAATTCATCGTAACTTTCGTTCGCTATAATCGTCAATATGTTCATACTCGGCTCATATTGCCGTTCCCCCGCTTGATTTACGCAAAGGCGCAAGCCTCGTCCTATCTCCTGCCTTTTTTTGATAGTACTTTTGGTTTCGTTTAAAGTGCAAATCTGAAATACGTTTGGATTATCCCAACCTTCTTTCAATGCCGAGTGTGAAAATATGAAACGGATTTTGCAGTCGAAAGACAGAAGCCGCTCTTTATCGCGCATAATCAGATTATATGTGCTATCGTCCGCCACCGTATCTCCCTTGGTATCCTTCCATTTTCCCGGCTCGTTCTTCTTGCCTTTATCCGCTGAAAAATACCCATCGTGAACAAGTTCCGCCTCGTCTTCTTCATTATGCAAACTGTGGAAAAGGTCATGATACTTTGGGCGACCGATAACTTCATTACAGATTTCTTCAAACCGACGGGCGTATTTTCCTTTCGTCGGTTTACCTTCCGCATCGTACTCCCTATAATTTGCAACCTTATCAATAAAAAACAGGGAAAGGACTTTTATCCCCTTGGGGTTAAGCTCTATCTCTTTATTCAGATGTTCCTCAATAGTCGCGCGAATTTGCTGACGCTTCATCTCATCGTCCGCAATAGTTCCTATGGGCTTTCCTAAACGTAAAATTTCGCTTCTGGCGGCAAAGTCTACGGCTTCATTGCCTTCTTTGCAGTAAATATCCTTTACGATAAAACCTTTGTAAATATCACGCCCGCCGGATTTTTCGCAGAGATCGTCGCCTTGTTTTACCGTTACAACTTTTCGCTTAACTTCGCCTTTTTTATTTTTTGTGTCCATCTCGATTTTCGCCATGATTGGCATTTTTTTTATTATTCACTGACTTCAACAACAAATAAGCGTCGTTATGGGCATCCTTAACCGCAAAACTATCCACTTCAATACCTTTCACCAGTTTCTTTTCAAAACTGTCCACGGCGTTCAGGCGATAGAGTTTATTTTCAACGCGAATGGGTGTTGCCGAATAACGGATAGTGCAAAGCGGATTTAACGAACGCACCGCATCCATTTGATATTCGGTGCTGATAGTTGATTGCGGCTCGTCGATTATTACGATAGGATGAGTCTCCCGCACAAGGTCAATGGGGAGCGACTCGCCGAATTTTTTATCATTGTAGCGATTGATTAGATTGGAGCTTTTTTGAAAAGCGTCGATTATGATAACCATTATCTGTATATCGTTTGATGTGGCAAAATCACGAATTTTTTCGATATGGTCGCTGTTATAAACAAAAGCGTCATAGTTTACATTGTTATAAATCCCGCGAAAATGTTCGCGGGTGATGTCTATGGTTTTCTTCACGCCCTCTTTGATAGCGGTGCTTGGCACGACTATAACAAACTTTGTAAATCCGTAAGCCTTGTTAAGTTCCAAAATTGTGCGAAGATAAACATACGTTTTCCCCGTTCCTGTTTCCATTTCAATATCGAGGTTGAGTTCTCCTCCCAGAGAAGCGGATTGCGGCAGACCATGCCGAAGTTCCACCTCGCGGATATTTTTCAAAAGGTCTTCATCGTCAAGTTCCAAGCGGTTGCCGATGCCTTGCCCCGTTTGTCCGAAATTGCCGCCAAACCGCAAAGATATTTGCTCATTTGCGATTGCCGCCACGGTAAAAAGGGATTGTTTCGCCGTCTGTCCCTTGAACACGTCCCGCACGGCGGCGATGGCCTCTTGTTGGTAGTCAAGGGAACTGTCAAATTTGAGTTTCATAAAATATTTCCAACCTCGTATTAAAAAATTTTCACACGTATTAAAAAATTTTCCACGGTCGTTTCATAAAAATTATATACTTGCGAAAGAAAAAATATTCCTGTTTGTCAGTTTCGTCTGCGGTATATGCAGAGCAAGTAAAAGCTTTTCCTTCGGAAAATTCTAACTTGCTCTAGTATAACTAGATATAGAAGGTTAAATAGTGCCGTTCATGGTCGACCTCTCCACCGCTTCGCGGTCCCCCTCCCCTTTCAGGGGAGGCACTACAGCAAAACAAGAGAGCCTCCCCTGAAAGGGGAGGTGCCCGAAGGGCAGAGGGGTTCACCATGAATGACGCTAATTTATCTTTTTGTCATTTCATATTTTTATGAAACGATCGTAAAAATTTTCAACTATGTATTGTAAGAAATATAGGCTTATGGGAAAACCGGAAAAATTAAATTATCGAAAAAACGCGTACAGTCGTCGCATAGACCAAGCCAACAGACTCGTGTAATGACCCGATTTTTATCTCTCATATAATAGCACCTCGTCTTTTTTTATTTCCCCTAACAATTCCGAATTTTTCGTTCCTGTAGTAACTATATCCACAGAACATTCAAGCTCATCTTCCACATCAGCCAAAAAACCAAAGTAATCAAGACCGCGAATTTTTCCCAAATTGATAAATATATCCACATCGCTTTTTTCATCCGCTTCGCCACGCGCGTAAGAACCAAAAAGCGACATACGCTTAACGCCGTACTTTTCGGCTATCGGCACAGTCTTTTCTCTTATTTCCTCTATTGTAAAAGGTTTTTCATGTCTATCGCTTCCTCACAAACACATGAATAAATCTTCATCTCATTAAATTATAGCAATAGGTTTTAATCCATAGCGTTTAATAATTTCCTCAGCGTTGCCGTTTACTTCGGCTATTATCTCAGCCGTGGTCATGTTTAAATAACGTTCTGCGTTGTAATCTCTTATCTTACGAATATCATCAATGTCAAATCTGTCGCTGATATTGAGTTTTTCTTGAGTCATAATCGTTAAACCTCCTCAAATAAAGCCGTAGGTGGATATATCCAAATATCTTTATATCCATCTAACACCGTAATTGATCTTACTCCTCTTATAGTTTTATAATTAAAAATATGCTTAAAATTCCACGAGACAATTATATCACAGTTAGCAAGAATTGCGGCGGCTATATGTTGACAATCATCAACGCTCTTTCGTTTCAAGATTCCCGCTTCAATAAATTTATTCGCTAATTTTACCACCTCATCATCTATCGGAAGCAGTGTATAATGTATTTCTTCTAATTTGCTAAACAATTTAGTGCGCTTTGGCTCTTTACATTTATTTAATTCATCTAACACTCTGGTTGAAATGAAAATATCGTAAACACCTCTCTTTAAAATTTCCCATACCTCTATAGTTTCAGCCATTTTTTCGGGCGAATCCTCTTGATCTAGGTAACTTATTACAGATGTATCAAGATATACGTGAGCCTTGCGCTCACTTATTAATAACTTATCCAATCACATTTCACCTCACAAACACAAAAACGCATCCTCATTAAGTCCATAAGTCTTCAACGTTTCCTTAATATTCGTCTTATCCATATCGGACGCAAAACCCGTATCGCGGAACACCACTTGCCAAAGTTCAGAGTCGTATTCCTTGTGAAGTTTCGCTATTTCCTCAGCTATTGGAAGCGTAATATTTTCGCCAAGGCAAATCATAAGCGCGCCCCCGCCTATAACATAGACTGTTTCGCCGTTTGCTTCTCTTTCTTCGATAGGGAGAGTTAGAGGAAGCCCCATTTTGAGCAAGATTTCATATACAACATCAAGTTCGCTGCGCCCGGGCATAAAGTTATCGACGGATTCTTGCAATGAAAGCATAATGTCTTCCGGCTGTGGATTCCATTTTTTAAGGTTAGATGTGTCTAATTTGAATACTTTAAAACCAATGTCGAGGTTTGCGGCTTTTTCGCCCGCCTCGGCTTTTATTTTCTCCCCCGCTCGGCGTATGCGTTCTTTGCCGATTTCGCAAATATTTTTATAACCCGCTTTCGCCGCTTCGCTGTTTTCTGCGGTAGGTTCGGGAAGTTGAACCATTATGAATTTGCGGTTTCCGTTGTCCTCGGCGTTAAGTTGCATAACTGCGTGGGCGGTTGTGGCGGAGCCGCTGAAAAAGTCGAGGATTATAGAATTTTTATTAGTTGCGATATGTGAAATTTGTTTTATCAATCTAGTTGGCTTTGGTGAATCGAATGGAGGGTTATCAAATAATACTTTCACTTCCTTCCTAGCTTCATCATTGTGACCACAATCATCATATCCCCAATATGAAGTTGGCACAACACCGTCTTGAACTTCCGATAAATATCTTTTTAATTGCGGTGCACCATCTCCTTTTAAACCAAAATATACTCTACCTTCTGTTATCCATTTTTTCATAGTATCTTTATTTGTTATCCAACAACGCCCATTTGGAGGATTATATATCTTTCCAGTTTTAGGATTTGTTATAGAATAATCATAACTTGCTGAATATGTTCTTACTGAAAGATTATCCGAACGCCATCTTCCTTTTCCATCGTTACTATCGTACTTATATAATACGTTCTGTTTTTCTGTTCTAGGTAATAAATTACGTTGAAATGAATTACTTTTTCTATAAACAAGTACATAATCAATAACATTTGCAAAAGTTTTTGAATCATTAGCAGAAGCGTAATTACGATGCCAATGTACGCATGAAAAGAAATTATCCGCTCCAAACACCTCATCACAAATTTTCTTCAAATTCTCCTGCTCATTATCATCAATAGAAATAAAAATAACCCCGTCATCAGACAGCAAATTCCTGGCAAGACGCAAACGAGGATACATCATATTCAGCCAGTCCGTATGAAAACGCCCGTTTGATTCCGTGTTTGTGTCGATTTTATGCCCTTCGCCGTCTAATTGCCCCGTTACTCTTTTGTAGTTTTCGATATTGTCCTTAAAATCGTCTTTATACACAAAATCCCCGCCGGTGTTGTAAGGCGGGTCGATATATATCATCTTAACTTTGCCGTAGTAAGACTTTTGCAAAAGTTTCAGCACTTCTAAATTATCGCCCTCAATGTAAAGGTTTTCCGTTGTGTCCCAGTTTTTGCTTTCCTCTTTGCAAGGGCGCAGAGTGCCGAGGGAAGGCGTTTGCGAAAGTCGAAGAGCTTTTCCTTTGCCGTTCCATTTAAATGAGTAGCGTTCTTCTTCATCGTCCACAAAATCGCCTAAAAGCTGTTTTAAAACGTCAAAATCAATCTTGCCCTCTTCAAACGCTTCGGGAAAGAGTTTTTGCATGGCTTTTATATTTTCTTCGGTGATGTTTAGGGATTCTCCGGATATGTTTTTCATGGGTATTGCTCCTTTATCTGTTTAGCAAACGTAATAACTTTTTGTCAAATGTTGCGACTTCATAGCCTTCAATTTGGTTATATGCTTATAAGATACAATCAACAAAATCGAGATTGTTACTTGAGTAGGTATCTAATGCTAAATTTAGCACATCGTCCTTTTCACAATAAACCAATTCAGTAACTTTCTCAACATTATCGACAACATTTTGACGTTCCATAGAGTAAACTTTCCGAAGAACATAAACAACCTCGGCTATGACTTCTAATGTAATAATGGCATTATCCGATATTATATATTCTTCGGCAGTATCTGCCATTTCCTTGTTATCGTCCAATATATAGCGAAGAATTATGTTTGTATCAAGCATTACCATACTTTTCAACCACTGCCTGTTCCCACGCTTTGCTCTTTAATTCCATAATGTCCTCAATGCTTCTGCCGTCTTTTATTGCGTAGTCGGAAAGGCAACCGCGTAACCCTTTGATTTTTTTTATTCGTTCTTTTTCGCTAATCTTGGGTCTGGCAAATTTATGAAGCGAACCGCTTAATCTTTCTTTTTCTTCGTGACTTTCTTTTTTATTTTGATTTTTTTCGTTTGCGAAATTCTCCAAAACAGTTATAACTACCGTCTGATTTTTTTGAAGCGTTACTTTTTCCAATGGGCGAAAAGTTGCGCCGTCATAATATGCTTGCAATTCCAGCATAATATTTCACTCTCCTTTTAACAATTTCAGTTCACGCTTTAATTTTTGTAATTTGACGCTCCTTTATATGTTTAGGCAAAAATAGATTCTTTTTTTACAGTATGATTTTCCATTTTATTGCGGAAATATTTTTCTATTTGCGCATCTGAAAGTTCGGGACAATCTTCATCAAAAGTTATAGGATATTTTGCGGCAGTTTCGATTTCTTCTATTTCCTCGGCAGTAAGAGGTTGATTTTTAGGAATATAAGTTTTTATTAGCATAATATGCCTTCCTTTCTTTATCTGTTGCCAATCGCGCAGAAATAATTCTTTTAGCTTCGTGTCGTTCGGTATACACAACGAACACGATATTTTTTACTTTCCCTATAGCGACATATCTTTCTTCATATATGCTGTGTTCATCATCGGGAATTATTATGTGATGCTCGTCATCAAATACTTTGACGGCAGTTTGAAAACTTATATGATGTTTTATTTGATTGATTTTATTTTTTTCATCATCCCATTCAAATATTCTGTCATCTTTATTTATTATCATACCTCACTCTCCTTTTAACAATTCCAGTTCACGCTTTAATTTTTGTAATTTGACATTTATCTCCATTTTCCGATTAAACTGCGATTCCTTCTTCATTTGATTGCGCAGTTTTGTAATTTCTTTTTCAATTTTTTTTAACCGTTCCAATGTTTCCCGCGCCGCATCGCCGGATAAATTTTGCCCAAAAATTCCCGCCTTTGCCAAGCGATTTTTGCTTATAGCGTCGAACCACGCTTCATAGAGAACGCAGAAATTCGCCGTCGGCATTTTTTTAACAGACAGCGTTTCCCAAAAACTATCGTCTTTAGCGAGCCATTCGGTTGTTTCAGTTTCCGTCAAAGTCATACGACCAGAATTTGTTTGATTTTGGCGCAATTTTCCGAGCCATAATTGAACCTTTTCGCCGCTCCTAAAGAAAATCAGCATTGGATAAGGAATAGAGCGCATAACGACTTCGACAAGACAATTAAGTTGCTTTTCGTTCCTCAATATTATCTCCAATATCTCTATTTCGGGATAATCGCGTTCTTCATCGGAAAAAGGTTGAATAAATGTCGTTTCTGTTTTTAAGGCGTATCTCCAGTAAATTTTCTCCACATTATCAAAGAGTTTCTTGTCGGCGGAGGATAAATCGCCATTATCGTAAAACTGTTTTTTCGCCACTATGCGGTCAATTTGAGCGGCATCGGGAAAATTTATTTTTTCGTAGATAGTCATCCTACCCTCGCTTCAAAATTCAGTCGATAATAATTTTTGCATTTCCTTTATACGGATGCGCCTTTGCGTACGCAATAGCTTCTTCGTGAAACTCACCTTCCGCCATATTATCAAAAAAATGTTTGCGCCATTTAGCATAGTCAAAACTATCTGTTTTGATATTCATAATAAATTCGGCAGTTTCTATAGGACCCAATGTTTTTAGTAAACAATCCATTCCTCGATGTATGACGTATTCAATATTAGTAATCATTGTTTTCCTCCATAAATCTCTACAAAAGATATAGGATTGACCAGTTTTATATCCATCTCGCCGCGTTTTAATAATTTATCGTCAGTGGTTATAAAATAGTCGCACTTTGAAATTATAGCGCATACAATATGGTAGGCATCATATTCCTTTATGCCGGTTTTAATAATGCTCTTTGCGAGTTCTTTCACCTGCTCTGCTTTTTGCATATCCACATATACAGTAGCATAACGATTCATAAAACTCTCTATATAAAATTTTTTTACGAAGAAAGGATTTCGTTCATTTTCATAGTCTATAATATAAGAGGTTGTTAATTCAATATTGCCTAATTTTTGCAGTTGTTTTTTGCGGTATTCAAGGTCGTTCATTTCCTTGGATTTTTGCTCGTCAATAATGTTTTCTTCTCCCGTAGCGGATACGTCAAGAAGCAACATACGCCCCTTCACACGCTCCGCAAGGTCGATATAAGCGTCTAAATCTTCGGTAGGCCAGAAATTCACAAGTTGTATAACTTCGTTTTTCGAGCCAATGCGGTCAATAAGTCCGAACCGCTGAATAATACGCACGGGATTCCGAAGTAGTGAAAATAAAACGCAATTCTTCAATATCGGCAAGTTCTTTTTTTAGCGCTTCATAAGCGTAATGCCCCATACCCACTTTGCAAGACACCCGAAATGAATGGTAAAATACATTCATGAGGTGATACGATTGAACAAGTACAGTAATGAATTTAAGGAAGAAGCCGTAAAGAGAGTCCTTAGCGGTGTTCCAGCCAGCCAGGTAGCCCGAGA
>JAGBMX010000022.1 GCA_017634675.1 Selenomonadaceae bacterium
CCTCCCCACGCTTTATGATAGAATCATTATAGTGGATTTCGGACAGAAAGGCAAGAGTACAATGGAACTGTGGGAGCAATATCTTGGCAGCAGCTATGAGATGGTGGACATCCTGAAGGATTCCGAGAATGGCCTAGTGGCGCTCATCTATGACAAAATCGGCAGGCGGGTCTGTGTCTTGAAGCAGAGGGATGCGCGTTCCAAGGGCATATACGAAATGCTCAAAGAGATGGACAATCCCTATGTCCCTGCTATCTATCGCCTGATAGAGCAAGATGGGAAGCTGCTGGTCATTGAAGAGTATATTGACGGCAGGACGCTGGCAGATATTCTGCGCTATGACGGGATGCTGAATGAGAGAACTGCGCTCCACATTCTGAAAGAAATTTGCGAATGCCTGCGCCACTTCCATAAGCGGAATGTCGTTCACAGGGATATCAAGCCCTCCAATATCATCCTCGCAAAGAATTATGAGGTGAAGCTCATCGACTTCGGAATTGCCCGCGTCACTCGTCCCTCCGAGGAATCGGACACGGAATTTTTAGGAACGAAGGGCTACGCTCCGCCGGAGCAGTACGGTTTTGGCCAGACCGATGCAAGAAGCGATATCTATTCTCTAGGCATCACCATCAGGAGGATATTGGGGGAGGACTATCACGGCAGTCTGATGCCTATCCTTCGAAAATGCGCCGCGCTTGATCCGGATGGGCGTTATTCGTCCGTGGATGAGCTTTTGCAGGATGTGGAACGTCAGCAAGGGAGAAAGAAGCTTCAGCGTTGGATTTTGGCAATCGTGACAGCTTTTCTTCTGGCGGCGACTGCCTTGCACACAATTCAGGAGCCAAAGCAGGATAGGGATGTTGACGCGGCAGACGCTTTTGTTATGAAGGACGCGCCCTCTCCGGCAGCGAGTCCGGATACAGTTTCAAGCCCTCCGCCACAAACACAGCAGGAGCCGTCCCAGACAATAGAGATACCCGCGCCAGCCATGGAGGAAGAGATTCCCGCGGATGTGTCCGCCCTGCGCACGGAAAAGGCAGCCCCTCTGCAAAAGTGGAAATATCCTTCTCTTAATCGGGAACAGTGCACATTTTCCCTAAACGGAGCGCCTTGCGGTACGGGAATTCCCGTTTCCGCTTCTGTCTGGAAGGGATGGGAAAGAGAAGGAGATATGGTTCGTATCCCTTCCGATTGGAATATGACGCTTCATATCGACAACAGGAGCGCCTCGGATTTTGTGAGTCCGGTTTTGGAGATAACATATCGTGGCGCCGAGCGCCAAAGCCAAACACTTTCAGCAGCTACCATCCCTTCGGGAGGGTCGGCAGATTTCAATATCCCGCTGGGCGACTGCCCGGTTTCCGGCAAGCTCTTCTGGCTGGGTGTCCGTTTGAGGGATGCAAAAGGCGCATCCTTCTATTGGGAATTTCAGTTCTATCTGGAATGAGCGTGGCTGAATCATTCTTCCTGCCGACAGAGGCAATCCACAGCAAAAAACGGTGGGGCTTGGCACAATGGTCAAGCCCTCGTTTTATATATCCCTTGAAGTTGCTCACTGATGTAGTAATTAGGTATATGCCAAGGACTACCGACAATATCTTTATACATATTTAAAGCCTTTCCAATTTATCGCGTTCCTATTTAGGAAACTTTGTTACGAGAATAGGAAAGTATGAGCAAGCGAGAAATCTGATTTTATGCGATAATAGAACAATAGATTTTTTCGTATAACGGCAGGTGACGATAATATGGATATAAGCAAAAAAATTCTGTTTAAACAGATAGGCGCGAAAATCGCTTATTATCGCACCCTGCGTAATATGACACAAAGAGACTTGGCGAAAAGAGCCAATATCAGCCGCAGCGCGCTAAGTCGTATTGAATGTGGCAAATACAACGACAATGTTTCAGTTTCCTTATTATTCGACATTGCCGATGGACTTAGAATAGACACCGCTCTTTTAATGACGTTTAACGAAACCGAAAAACAAATGTGGTGGCAAGAAATTCAATCGGAATCCGATGATGAAATTATGGAAGATGATAAGCATAACGAGGAAGAGGAACCGTCAGATGACAGCAAGCAATGACACTATTTCAGAAACGAGACAGTTATTGCTTGTTAATCAAAAATCGAGGCATTCATGTTAGCGTATGCCTCGATTTTTACAAGGCGCAAACCTTTATTGCACCGAATCCACAGAGCTGAAAATTTCCTTGCATAGTGTTCTCGCAGGACACCAATTTTTGAAACATTTCTGCTATTATAAAGAGATAGACTTCAACTGGAGGAAAAATGATATGCAGTTAGTGGACATCAAACACAGTCGCGTTACAAAATGCGCATTCTGTCGATATTGGTACGACCCTACCAATTCCGCTCTTATCGCCAAAAATCCAGCGGCGGGATTCTGGGAGTACGACCAGCAGATGAGGAAACGCTACTCAATGATGAACGCAGAGACGGCAGGATGCCAAACTTGCGGGAAGTTTGAAATGAAGATGCTATGAAATGAGGGGGATTTGCTATGGCAACACCAAGTTCAGGAGTCAGCAAAAGAAAAGAATGGATGTGCACCCATTGCGGCAAGAAAGAAATACGATTCGTTTCCGCAGGCAGACCTCAGCCGGGCAAATGCCCCCGTAAAAACGGCGATAAGCCTCACACTTGGGTGGTTAATCGCACAATGTGAAATTTCAAAGGACGGTGAAATTATGGGGATAGGCAAGCGAATTGACGAAAAAGAGCAAGAAAAGTCCGAAAATAAAGAAGAAAATAAACAAAAAGAAAATGAAGTTTTTGTTCCCGAAGAACCTAAGTTTAGTTTTGACGATATTATCTTGCCACAATCGGTAAGAGAACAAATCTTAAACGCTGCGGATTACGCTAAAAACAGCAAAATTGTTTTTGAAGACTGGGGTCTTGAAGAAACCCACAAATATTCAAAAAGAATCGGCATAAATCTTTACGGCGAATCCGGCACGGGGAAAACTATGGCGGCTCACGCTATAGCAAAACATCTTGGAAGAAAGATTTTAGCCGTTAATTATGCGGATATTGAGTCGAAATATGTAGGCGAAACACCGAAAAACATTCGCAAAGCTTTTGAGGCGGGCAAAGCAACGGGAAGCATTATTTTCTTTGATGAAGCGGACGCAATACTCTCTCGTAGGGTAACGAATATGTCAAACGCTACCGATGTAAGCGTCAATCAGACCCGTTCGGTTATGCTTATGCTTATGAACGAGTATCAAGACTTTATAATCTTTGCCACCAACTTTATTTCAAACTTCGATCCGGCTTTTATGCGTCGAATTTCCGTTCATGTAAAATTTGAACTGCCGGATGAAACTTGCCGCGAATTACTTTGGAAAAAATATATTCCGAAAAAAATGCCCACAGATTTAGACCCTCTCAAAATTGCAAAGAAATATGACGGGATTTCAGGCAGCGACATCTCAAACGCTGTATTAAACGCAGCTTTTCGGGCGGCTCGTCAAAAAGATAACTTAGTTAAGCAAGAATATTTCTTTGACGCCGTGGAGGATATTCTAAAAAGCAAGCGAGCCAACACGATCGGTCAAGTGACCGTAACGGAGCGTCCCGTCAGCGAAGAGTATGCTAAGGCGCAAATTGCGAAGATTAATGAAAGAGGCGATGCGATGTGAAATTGCCAAACATTTGGGAAAAAAATAAAATTGACGATTGGAAAGATATTGTTTCATGGGTTAAAGATTATAATGCAACACTTTCCGAAAATTTAAAAGGCGTTATGCACGCAACAGCCTATTTTCTGCGCAAAGAATCCAACGATACGGTTACACTTTGCCATAAGCTTTATTATAGTGAAAGTAATCAATGGCTTGAACACATCACGATTAAGACTTTTGCCTTTAATCTTTTGCCGGAATGGGCAAAAGGTAAGGTAACTGAGGCGGAAGTGACAGAAGTTAATGTAACAGAAGAAATTGAGGCTGAATTGTAGATCGCTTTGACGAAGTAATTAAAGTTGAAGCTGATTTTAGTGCAGGAATAATTGACGATCATGAACGAAAAGTAAGGCTTTTTGAACTTGACGTTGCGTATTAACAAAAGGAGGAGATTTTATGATTACAACATTAATTTTAGGGTTAATTGCAGTCACGGGCGCAGTTGCAATAGCTAAACATTGGCCTGAAATAATTGATTGGCTCACAAAATATGTTAAAGAGTTGCTGCAAATATTTTTAGATGTGGCGCAAACTATTATGCATGCAGGGATGGCATTGGCAAAAACGCTCGCCGACGGTTTCACGGAGATAATCCATAAAGAATATTATCAAGAGGGCGAGCAATGGATGGAACAAGTCACAAGAAGAAAAATTGATAAAAGTCAAATGCCGCCTTATATTAAACAAAAATTAGGTCTTAGCGAGGCTGGAACCGAAGTTAATATTACTTCAGATATTGAGCGCGAATTAAAGCTTCAAAATATAGGTTAAAATCTTTATACTTGGAGGTTATAGTTATGGAAATTGAAAAAAAAATAAATAATGCAAATAATATTTCTCAAGGTTTAAGTGAAATAATACAAGGTGTTATTGATTTTATTGGGGGATTATTTAATAAAACAGTTAATCCCGTAACATTGGATGAATTTGTCGGTAAATTTTCGGCAAAATCTGATGAAATTGTCTTGGAAGAAATTCAAAAAGGAAACAAATTTCTCGGTGGAAGATTTTTCGTAACATTGCAAGATGAAAGGCATTTTCAATGTTCTTTTGAAATGTTTTTTGAGACCAAAGATAAAGAATATATAAAGTTAGAAGGAGAAAAAAAGAATATTCAGCTTAGATATATTGTAGAAAATGATATATTGGACTTAAAACAGCAAAAATCTATTGCTTTTGAAATAGAAGAACCCAAAAATTTAAATAATTCGTGTGAAAACAATATTAAAAATTCAGATTATTATAGTGACGAAGTTAAAGGTCAAAATAACGTAGAGCAAACAAATGACTATAAACCTAAAAACGAAAAAATACCAAATATTCTAAAAGAAAACAATACAGAAAACAATGAAGATAAAAAAGTAACTATATCACATAAGGACGGAGAAAGTTTGCTTGAAGAATTGTTAAATAATATTGAAAAAGATAAAAAATAAGTATTTATTGCAGAGAAAGCCATTGCGGCTTTCTCTGCAATAAATACATTGAATAATTCAAACAAACGGGGTGAAAAAAATGGCTAACGAAGAAACCATCAAAGAGGTGCCGAGAGCAATTTCAGCCGATCAAATTCCAGCGTTTGCGCGTCAGAAAGCAATTCAAAATGCGCAAAATAATATGCAAACATCAAATATTGGGCAATCTCCAGTTAATAAAGAAATGCAAAATAGCGAACAAAAATTTAACTGGGAACAATTTATAAAAAATCAATTTGATTTTGAAATAGCTGAACCATTTTTAAATCAATATATGTCCTTACGCAGAAAAGAAGGTTATGATACAAGCCTTTTATATAAGGAACTTTTTACAGCCTTTACTCAGGGTAAAGGCGATATAAAACAAAATCCTAAATTCAGGGATTATATAGTAAATTACATAGTCACCATACATAATATGAATTTAATGACGGAAGTTGCATCATATTATGAAAAAAATAAACTTATTGAAAAAGTACCTTCATTATTTTATAAAATTTATGAAATATATTATTGGGGTCAAGGCGTTACTGTCGATTTGGAAAAAGCCGCGAAATATTTACAAGAATCGCTTGAAGGAAATAACACCGAAGAAAACCGCTCAAAATTAAGGGAAATTTACGCAAAACTTTCAAAGGAAGATACTGAGAAAAAGCAAACGGAAGCGGCTTATGAAAGAGCCGTAAAAGAAAAAATTAAAGGTGCGGCGACGGATTATGCAAACTATTTAATGGAGCATAAACAGAGCAAAAAAGCAATCCCGTATTTCGTAACGGACGGCGAATATAAACTCGCTTATTACGCCATAAATATAAAAAATTTTTCAAGTATTCAAAACGGAGTAAAAGCATTTAATGACGCGCCTTCAACGGACGATTTTAAAAAATCTCTGCAGCTTATGCAAAACCGTTTCGACGATTTAAAAACCATATTGTTTGCAAAAGAGCCTGCAAGTTATTCAGGCATTTTATGGCGTTACATTATTTTTAGCGTACTCTATATTCCGTATCATACGTTCAGACTAAGTCAAATTGCGTTTATTTTAGCGATTTTGGCTGTAATAGGAACCTCCGCCGGTCTTGGCGCAACTTCCGGATTAAGCGCGGAGGAAATAGGTATAATATCTGTTTTATTGATACTATTATGGGGAATAATTTTATTTTGCGTGGATTTATGGAGAAGATACAAATTTAATAATGCTGAAGATTTATATAAACGCATAGTTTTCCATCCGCAATTAGAATCGCGTAAAGAACTTTTTGATACGGAAATAAAAAAACAAAAGGCAAGCTCCCAAAAAGCAGCATTTATTGGCGGCATTATTGCAACTATTTTAATGGGATTAGGTATTCAATATATTATTGGCAATTTAAACAAAAATAACGCAGAAGATAAAACTGTCGCCGTTGTCGATAATTCCACAAAGCAAACCGAATCAACAATTCAAACTCAATCTGATTTAAATACGGAAAAAGATACTTCAAACAAATCACAAGATGTAAAAACACCGCCCAAGGTAACTATGGAAAAATTTGACAAGGACGGTTATCAATTCACATATCCTTCAACCGCAAAAGTTGAACTAAAAAAAAGCGACTCAACCTATAAACAATATCGTATAACATTATCAGATGGCGTGTTTATTTTTGTTGATAGATTTAAATTATATATAAAAGATCCCGAGTATTGGCTAAAGGATAGACGAAAAAATTTAAAAGAAAGTAGTGGTGATAGAGCAGATTATAGTTTGGAAATTTTAGGAAATAATACGTTTGTTTTAAAGGCTGAGTATCATGGTTCATCTCCTCGTTTGTCAGAATTATATTATAAATTTAATTACAAAAATAAAGAAGATTATTTATGTGATTATATTGAAATATCAAGACCTAAAAATATCTCCGCAGAAATGCAAGAACAAATTGATATGGTTAAAAACAGTGTACGGTTTGAAAAATAAACATAAATCAATTTTTAAAGGAGGATTTTTATGCCGATAGGAAGCCGCGCCGTGCAAGATAATTCAAACCCTATTCAGGACGTAGTACAAAGCGTACTGGGTTTTATCGACGGTATCTTTAGCACTGAAACTACATTGGAAGAATTTGTAAAAAAATCTACCTTAGAGCTCAACAACAAGATTTTGCAAGAACGAGAAAATGGCAATACTTATGTAGCCGGAAGACTGCAACTTCAATGCGAGAGCGATACTAATTTTACATACGCTTTTTTTATGTATTTTAAAACGCCAAGCGACGAATGGAAAGAAATAAAAGGTCAAAGCAAATCTCTATCTTTGAATTCCTTTACTGTGGCGGCTCAAACAGAGTTAATGAGTAAGCGTGAGTTGGTTTATGAAATCGACGCGCCCATTGCAAATTCAAATAAATTCGTTAATGTTCAGGAATCATCGGACACGATTGCGCCTACGCTAAATAACAAAGATACAAGCGAAAACTCACAGGAAAACGTTAATCAAAAAATCGAAGAAGATGATACGCCGGAACCTTTTATCGAAGAAAACATGATAAACATTCAACAAGAACTTGAAACTTGTAAAGAATACGCTAAAGAAGGACTTAAAGCCGTTCAAAAAAGCTATGATAATTTGAAATCGGCTTTAAGCGAAGTGCGACAAAAGTTACAAGACGCTAATCGTCAGCAAAATCAATGGTGGCGTTTAAAGGACGAAAAACAGTTTAATAAGCAATTAAAAGAGATGGAAAACACCGAGTGGGAAATAAAAGAGCAAGTAGGCGCAAATATTCGCGATTTAAAAAAACGTCAAGAAGCGTTTACCATTGTTTTGTACGGAAGAACAATGGCGGGAAAATCCACGCTTATGGAGATTTTAACCCACGGCAACGGCGCATCTATCGGCAAAGGCTCTCAACGCACTACTTTAGACGTTAGAGCTTATACATGGAACGGATTAAAAATATACGACGTTCCCGGTATCGGTTCTTTCGGCGGAAATGTAGACGACAGATTGGCATTAGAAGCCGCAAAGTCCGCCGATATGGCTCTGTTTTTAATAACGGACGACGCGCCGCAACCAATAGAAGCAGAACGTTTAGCCGAATTAAAAAGTTTGGGTAAACCCATTCTCGGTATTGTAAATGTAAAACAAACGTTAACCCCCGATTCGAAAAGCGCGAAAAGAAAAGTGGACGTAAAGAAACTTTCTAACAAGATGAACGATAATTCAAGACTTGAAGAGATAGTTAAGCAATTTAAAGAATTTGCTCAAAAATCCAATCAAGATTTTTCCGATATAGAATTTGTATACGCTCATCTTCAAGCAGCGTATTATTCGCAGCCGGAAAGAGAAAACGATGGTAGACTGTATCGGCTAAGTAATTTTTCAGCCGTTGAGCAATTTATTTTGGACAAAGTGCGTCAAGACGGCGGATTTATGTGTTATAAAAATTATATGAACAGCGCGGCTCTTCCTATGCAACACGCTGTCGCTATGCTTTACAAACACAGTTCCGAAAGTTTGACAGCGTATCTTGCCTATAATGAAAAAATAGAGAACCTTGACAAATGGAGAGAAAAATTTCTTGGCGATGCGCAGAAAAAATACGACGGTTTTATGGAAAACCTAATAAGTCAGCTTAATACCGAAGTTAATTATGTAGTTAATAATTTTTATGATTCGGAATATGCTGGAGAAAGATGGAAAGAGCGTGTAGATTCTCTAAACATAAATCATCAGTGTCAAATCTTTATAAACAGAATTGGAGAGGACGCTACGAGAAAAATGCGTTCCTTAAGCGATGAATTAACGAATGATTTGAGATATTCCGGCGTGCCTTTTAATATTCAGAGCATTCCAATGCCCGATATTACGGACTGGCAAGGCGGCATGATGATAGCGGCTCCCTTATTGGCGTTTACTCCCGTAGGCTGGGTAGGCGCGGCTATTTTCGGTATAGGTTCGTGGCTGTTTGGCGATAGCAAAGAGGAAAAAATACGAAAAGCCAAGCAAGAACTTAGAGGCAAGTTAGAGGAATCTCGCGATGAGATTTTGGGAAATATTGGAGATAAGGTTCTTGAAATCGTTAATGATGAAATTTTCCACAATCAAATAGCCGGATTTTCCGACACGCTTTACGATATGAAAGAAATGATAGCTCGCTTGGCATACGAACAAAACAATGTTGCGGATACAATTAACGAGCAGTATAGAGATTTAAATTATGACTTGTTTTGGGAAGCGATAAATTATTTAGATATTGCTCAACCTGAAAAAGTCTATACGGCAAGAATTGTAGGGCAAGAAATGTTAGCGTTCACAACAACCGAACTTATCCAAGGGCAAATACAAACTCTTTCAAAATTGCTAAATGAGAAAATTTCCATTCATACAGTCAAAGACGAAGAATATTGGGATGGCATTTGGACTACGATCGAAGACGATATTTCGGGAGAAGGTGTGTATACTGCCGAAATGGAACGCGATTGGGGAAAAATAATGATTGTGCATATCCCAAAAGAAAATAATATTATCGATGAACACATACAAATGATAGAGCAAATTTTTGAATCGCCTATTGTTAGGGTATAGGGGGCAGAGTTATGGCAGATTTCAAATTAGACGGCTATGTTCAATATGGAAGCAAACTTTTGCAAAAAACACGAGATACTTTTGCAAAATATAAAAGCCTTGAAATTCCTTCTCTTGACGTGAATTTACTTCCCACAAGTATGTACGAGGGCGATAACGCTATAAAATTGGTATTTGTGGGGCAATACAGCGCGGGAAAGTCCAGCATTATAAAAATGCTCTCCGGCATTGATACCGAAATCGGCGCGGGGATTAAAACTCAAGAAGCTCATTCTTACAAGTGGAACAATCTTGAAATCGTAGATACTCCCGGTATTCACACGGAACTTCGTCCGGATCATGATGAAAAGACTTACTACCAAATTGATCACGCCGCTTTGCTTATTTTCGTAGTTACCAATGAAGGTTTTGACGATCGTATGGGAAATCATTTCAGAAAATTGGCGATTGAGCAAAAACGCGCAAAAAATATGGTGCTTGTGGTAAACAAAATGGATCGCTCCATGCTTGGCAACGTCCCGGAGCAACAAAAAATAATCGCCGATGATATGTTAAAAGTAATCGAGCCATATAAACCGAAAGATTTATATTTATCCTTCCTTGATACCGATTCATATTTTGAATGGCAAAAAGAGACGGACAAAGAGATGAAGGATATATATTTTGAACAAAGCGGATATGAACCTTTTGTTCAAAATCTTAATTCTTTCGTAAAGAGCAGAGGCGTATTGTCTAAAGTGCAAGCGCCGTTGGAAACGCTAAAAAGCGCGATAACAAACGTTATAGGCGTGTCGAACAACACTAGCGCGGATGCGGATATTGAAGCGTTAGAAGAAGTTTATCGCAGGAAAGGTCAAGCCTTACTCGATGGTAAAAGACGAACGCGATACGAAATTGAAGCGCTTGCGGAACAATGCGCGCAAAAGATAAAGGAAGAAGGTTCAAATGTTGCAAACATTATAGAACCGGGCGTTACCGAAGAAACGGTCAAAAACAGATTACAAGCGGCGCAAGATCAGACTGAAATTTATATCCGCTGTTGTGAAGACAGTATGATTAACAGACTCTCGGAAATTTGCGAAGAAGTAAATGAAGAGTTAATGACAATAGACCGCTCTAATTTTACAATGAATGTGGCGGCAAATTTAAATTCCAGAATGCCTATGACTTTGCCTGAAAAAAATGTACCCTCTACATTTCAAAACCAAAGCACGATAGGAATTGAAAAAGCGGTCGGTATGGTAAAAATGGGCGCAAAAGGAGCAGCAGGAATCGCGCTTGATATTCCTATGCTCGGAAATATTAAAGCTGCCGGAATGGTCAAGGAAGTCGGACATTTTTTTGGTTATAAATTTGCGCCGTGGGGAGCTGTAAATGTTGTAAAAGGATTTGCCAATGTTTTGGGTTGGATAGGCATTGCTTATACGGCGTATCAGATATTAAACAAAGTTCTTGGCAATGACAAGGAAAAAGAAATGCGCGATAATATATTAAAAGCGCAAAATCAAATAAGAAACGATTTTTCGCGAGTTGCGGAAGATGTAAGAACTAACATCATAAAAGCGGCAAACGATAAAATGGAAGAATTGACAGGTTCGGTAATGCGAGAAGCCACCTTAAAAATTAAAGAATTTCAAGATAAAAAATCAAAGCTAATAGAAATGGATCGAGATTTACGCGGCATTTTAAGCGAGGTCGATACGCTTATGGACGAAGTGCAAAAATCGGCGATAGCGTAGAATGTGAAGGGATTATGTTACTATCCCCTCTAACAATACTCGGTGGAGTTATTTCTAACAAGGAGCGTTCGCATGAAATTTGAAGACACATTTAACGAGCTTGAAAATAAAATGAACAAAATAGGAAAACTCTTAGACGAGAGCATCGAAGCCTCAAAAGAGGGCAATCGTTTTAAAGCTCACGGTATCGCTATAGACGCTGAAAAAGTCGCTAAGGAGTTTGAGGATTTAGTTTACTCTATCGAGGACGACGATATTGAGGAATTTGCACAATCCGCAGACGTTGCCGAACACGAGGATATGATTTCATTTTTAAGAAAGCGCGCAGAAATTCTGCCAAAATTGGTGGAAGAATACGCTACACTTTCAAATGGCGAGGACGAACTCACGGCTTACAGAAAATTAATAGAAATTATTCAGCTTGGGTCGGATATTGCCCATGTTATGGAAAGAAATTATGATTAAAAATTTTTTAACTTTAACATTTTTAACTTTAGTCCTTATAATATTTTCTAATTCTTCTAATACCTCGTTTGCTAACTATCCTACACATTTAAACGGCGATAAAAATTATATTTTGGTTGACGGACACATGGGAGTGGCATGGTATGTGGATCGATCGTCATTGGCTGTGCAGAGCTACAATCCACCAAGCTATATCATTGCGGTGAACGTGATTTCTGCGCAGAGCGCCATAGATGATGTACAGGATTTCTATAATGGCGGAGAAGGCGTTGCCATTGGAATCAAAACGTACCGCTTTTCATACGACTGGAATAGTCGGAGCATGTATGTTGACGGCGGCTCCCAAGGATGGGAATATTTGAATCCATGGGGATGCTGGGCAGAAACCGGAATCCGTATGCCGGCGGGGGAAATGGCATTTGCCTTGGCATACGGGCTTAGGTTCTATGGTGAATTTGTAAAAGAGTCATACGATGGAACGATGTATCATCCCTTCGATAACGATTTCTATGAGTCGATTTGAGCATACCGAGCGTAAACCTTGACGATTTTAATGATATACTATATACTAGAGTGAGGATATATCGTACATTCATTGTAAGAAATACAGGACTGTGAGAAAAAGAGGAATTTTAATTTTAGAAAAAAACAAGAAAAACAGATAATTCCGTCTTGCCTCTAATCAATTATAGAATTCCAATGTATATTGCTTGTACCGAAACTACCGATAAAGCAGTTTTAGATTTTGCTCGAAAGTGCGCTGAGCAAGCATTAAAATTAGGACACAAAAAGCTTCTAAAATATTTGAATTTATAGAAGATCGAGATACTGTGATTTAATCAGTTAAAACAGTGTATGGAACATTCAAATCTGAATCAATTGATATATCGACTGATAGTTTTCATAATCGGAATTTTGATGGTAATATTGTGGAAAATAATGAAAATGGGGAGTGTATAATAAAATGCCATTATCCAATCGTATATATTAGCCGATGGAGTAGAACGCCGTCAACGCAATATCGTTTTGGAAAAAATAATAGTTTATGAGAACGAGGTTGAGGTAATTCTTAACCTCGTTCCTTTATTTTATAGGCACG
>JAGBMX010000023.1 GCA_017634675.1 Selenomonadaceae bacterium
CCTACCTGCATTATCGATGGCATGATTTGCCTAATGATTACGAGGTGATGTCAGAAAATCATTGAGTCTTGTACTATGATTCGATTTTAATGTCAAATTTTTTTAGTTTTGTGTCCAATTTTTGTTGACCAGTGCAATATACATAGAAAAGTCGCCTTCACGTTGCCTCCCCTGAAAGGGGAGGGGGACCGCGAAGCGGTGGAGAGGTCGACTATGAACGGCACTAATTCACCTTTCGCACCACTATGTTGTATTACCCGTGAATAGTAACATAAAATTTGTTGCCTTTTTAATTTTTTCAAAAATATCTATTGACAAAATCCTTCGTTTAGGATATATTTAATATATCCTAAACGAAAGGAGTGAATTACATGGAAGTTACCGCTAAAGTATTTGCAATAGGCAATAGCAACGCAATTCGTATTCCGCGATTAATTATGAAAAATTTGTCTTTAAATGCCAATGATTATGTAAATATGCGTCTTACTGATAATAATGAGCTAATTATCAGAAAAAAATTTAAAAACGAAGGATATCCTTCAATAAAGGAAATATTTAAGGGTTACTCGGGCGATTATGTTCCTGAAGAATTCGCTCCTAATGATAGACGAGGAACGGAGATGGTATAATGTTTTACAAACCAAGATCGGGAGACATAATTTGGCTTGATTTTGACCCACAAGCAGGACATGAACAAGGCGGTCGTCGTCCTGCTTTAGTTGTGTGGGGAAATGACGCCTTAGACAGAATGCCTAATATGGCGCAGGTATGCGCTATCAGCAATACTGACAATAATTTTCCCTTGCATATACCCTTGCAAGGAGAAACCGAAAACACAACGGGATATGTGTTTTGCGAACAAAACCGAGTGCTTGATTTAGCGACTAGACACGCGGAATACAAAGACAGGGTGTCTGACGAATTATTGCAAACAGTAAAAAATATTTTAAAAGCTTTGTTAGACTAAAAATTACTTATCGGCAATAAGCATGAAAAAAAGGACTTCGAAAAAAAGTCCTTTTTTTCATGCTTATTTCGCCATTAATTTTGCGATTTTATTTGCAAAATCCACGGGATTTTCGGGTAAGATTCCTTCTATGATAAGCGCCTGAGTATAGAGAAGATCGCAGTAATCCTTAAAGTCCTGACTATCCTTGCCTTCGGTATAAACTGATTTAAGCTTGCCGAATAAATCGTGATGCGGGTTGATTTCAAGGATGCGGCGAGCTTTGAACATGGGATTATTCATCTCCGCAAAGGTCTGTTCCATGGAAAGCGACGGTCCCGCTTCGTCTGCAACCAAACATACCGCGCTTGACTTTAATCTGCCTGATATCTTGACTTCTGCGACTTTACTTCCCAAAACCTCTTTGATATCCTTTATTAAATCATCGTTGGTCTTTGCTATTTCTTCCGTTTCCTTCTGGGCTTCTTTGGATTCTTCGTCGCCTAAATCAAGGTCGCCTCGACTTATGGAGTGGAAAGTCTTGCCCTCGTATTCCCTAATCGTTTCTATTGCAAATTCGTCTACAGGGTCTAAGAGATACAATACTTCTATGTTCTTATCCCGCAAAAGCTCCATCTGGGGAAGTTTTTCTATTGTAGCTTCATCTTTTGCTGTGGCGTAGTAAATTTGCTTCTGGCTCTCCGGCATACGCTCGACGTATTCTTTTAATGAGGCTAATTTTCCTTCTTTGGAAGTCTTAAAGAGCAGGAGATTTTTTAACTTGTCCACGGTGTCAAAGCCGGAATACATGGAATTATAGATGCCGATTTTAATGGATTTTCCGTATTCGTTCCAGAATTTCTCATAGTCTTCACGCTTGTTTTTGAGATTTCTCTCGAGGGTTTTTAAGATGTTTTTTTCGATAGCCCGACCGATGGTTTTCAGTTCTGCGCTCTGTTGGAGAAGCTCTCTTGAGATATTTAAGGAAAAATCGGGGCTGTCTACCAAGCCTTTTATAAAGCCGAGATAATCGGGGAGCAAATCCTTGCATTTGTCCATAATAAACACATGGCGAGAATAGAGGGAAATCCCCGGTTCGTAATTGGTGTGATAGAGGTTAAAAGGCGCATGTCCTGGAATTCCCAAAAGAGCGGTATAAGTGACATTACCTTCCGCCTTGGTGTGGAAAACTTCCATAGGCGCTTCCCATTCGTGGAACTCCTGTTTAAAGAATTCGTTGTAATCCTCGTCTTTAAGTTCGCTCTTATTCTTTGTCCAAAGAGGGGTCATTGAGTTTAATGTGCGAAGCTCGTTTTTCTTTATCTTCTCCGCATCTTTTATAGGATTGCCCTCGTCGTCTTTAGGAGTTTCCTCCACCACGAAATTCATCTTAATAGGGTAGCGGACGTAATCGGAGTATTTCTTAACCAAATTTTGTATGGCGTAAGTATCGGTTAAATCAAGCTCTGCGCCTTCTTTATAAAATTCTTCTTTTAAAGTAAGGGTAATAGAAGTGCCGCGAGCTTCCTTCTGCGCTTCTTCAACGCTATAAGAGCCGTCGCCCGCAGATTCCCAACGGGTGGCCTCGGTTTCGCCGGCGCGTTTCGTAATAAGAGTAACCTTATCCGCAACCATAAAAGCGGCGTAAAAACCAACGCCGAACTGACCGATTAAATTTTCATCGATGGAGCCTTCTTCTTTAGAGTTTTTAAGCTGCTCCAAAAAGGCTTTTGTTCCGGATTTTGCTATGGTGCCGATGTTTTCGATAACTTCCTCGCGGTTCATACCGATACCATTATCAGAAATCGTCAGGGTATGGGTATTTTTATCCGGAATAAGGAAAATCTGATATTCCGTATCCTCGCCAAGCAACTCGCTGTTGGTTAGCGATACAAAATGAACTTTATCAATAGCGTCCGAGGCGTTTGAGATAAGCTCTCTCAAGAAAATTTCCTTATTGGTATAAATGGAGTTAATCATTAAATCGAGAAGCTCTCTAGTCTCCGCTTGAAACTCCCTCGTTTCCTTTGCCAATACAATCACCTTTCTTTTTTTAAACACTGGTTTTGTTTAATATAGTACATAAATGACAAAAAGTCAAACTTTTTTGTTTTATAAATTTTCTAAAATACTGATTAGTGTATATTTATGTATATGTTTACAGCGAAAATTTTTCTTTTTTTACGTGAAGGAGAACGGTAAATTGTGTCGAAGTGGAATTTTGAAATATATTGGTAGACGGAACACAAATTATACTGTGGAGAGCATTATTTGGCATTCCTTTACCGAACGAAGGAGAGAGAAAGCATGGAAAAAGTTTGTAGGAATTGGCCTAAGGAAGCCTTTTCCCCGGATTTAATAAATCCGGATTCGTGGAGTGAATTTGAGGAGAACGCAAAACTTGCTGCGGCGGAAGTGTATCGTTTGCCGGATATGGCGGCGGCAAAAAAACAGCTTGAGGAGCTATTGGCATCTTTGGAAGTAAAATCCATTCTTGCAGTTGGCGGAGACGAGTATCCGGAGTTGGATAAACTCTATAAAGAACTTGCCGCAGAGGGAAAAGCTATTCATACGGAAAAATTCGACATCGCGGAATCCGCAAACACCGCCGATTTAGGTATCAGCACGGCGGAATTCGGAATCGGAGAAACGGGAAGTCTCTGCGTTGACAATTTCTCTTATGAAGCGAGAGTCACCAGCATGATGCCGCCCGTTAACCTCGTGTTTATGAATGCGGCTTATACAACAAAAGACGTGGATACTGCTTTTGAAGTTATCTCCAAAGTGTTTGACAAAGGCTATATGGGATTTGTGACGGGGCCTTCCCGCACGGCTGACATTGAAAGAGTCCTTTCTCTGGGCGTACACGGACCCAGCAGACTCATAATTTTTGCGATGGACAGCGGTATGGAAAGGAGCGAAGGCTGATGTCAAGGGATCTGCACAGCGAAATTAAAACCAAACTTAAAGACGATATAATGCAGGGCGCGCTTACAAAATTTGCGGAGCAGTACCCGGGCGCTCGTTTGAAATCCTATGAAAACGTGGGCGACGGCAGTCAAGAAGCCATAGACGAATTAAGGGACGATCTTCGCGACATGAAGCTTCGCACCGTCGAAAACATTGAAAAATACGCAGACGAGTTCCAAAAATCAGTTGAAGCCAGAGGCGGCATTGTATATCGCGCCAAAGACGGCGACGATTTAAAACAGTATCTCATTAAAATTGCCAACGAAAACGGTGTAAAACGCATTGTTAAATCCAAGTCAATGGCAACGGAAGAAATCCATCTTAACCACGATTTAGAGGAAAAAGGGTTCCATGTAAGAGAAACCGACCTTGGCGAATGGATGCTGGCGGTTGCGGGGCAAAAACCTTCCCACATGGTTATGCCGGCTATTCATCTTAACCGTCAACAGTGCGCAAAATTCTTCTCTCAAGAGTTAAAGGAAGAAATTCCAAGCGACATTCCCTTTATGATTCAAACGGCTCGCAGAGTGCTTAGGGAAGAATTTCGCACGGCGGACATGGGCATTACCGGCGCAAACTTCGGCGTTGCGGAAAACGGCGCGATAGGTCTTGTCACCAACGAAGGCAACGCCCGTTTGGTTACGACTCTCCCTCGTATACACGTTGTTATTATCGGTTATGAAAAGTTAATTCCCAAAGTAAAAGACATAGCGAAAATCGTGCGGCTTCTGCCTCGTAACGGCACCTGCCAGCGCATGACAAGCTACATGACGATGGTTGACGGGCCGACTCCCGTTATCTACAAAAAAGACGGCGAATGGGTCGAAGAAAACCGCAAACAATATGTAATTCTTTTGGATAACGGTCGCTTAAAAGCCGCTCACGATCCTAAGATGCGGCAGGCTTTCCAATGCGTGCGCTGCGCTTCCTGCCTAAACGTCTGCCCGATATGGACGTTAGTCGGTGGTCACGTTTACGGTCACATATATTCGGGCGGTATCGGCGCGATTTTGACGGGACTTCTCGGCAAAGGCAGCATGGAAGCCTTCGGACAATTCAGCGATCTCTGTATCGGTTGCCGCAAATGCGTTTCCATTTGCCCCGGCAAGGTTCCCATTCCCGACCTTATCGACGAGCTTCGTCATCGCAACGTAAAGGAAAAAGGCTTGTCGTTCCCCGAAAAGATGGCGTTCCAACATATTCTTACAAATCGCAGTTTGTTCCATACGCTTCTTCGCGCTGCATCCTTAGCGCAAAAACCCGTCCAGAGCGGCAAATTTATTCGCCATTTACCTCTGTTCTTCGCTCATCTCACCGAAGGCAGAAGTTTGCCGGCGGTATCCGACAGACCAATGCGAGACAGAATGGCGGAGCTTTCCAAGAAAAATCCCGCAAATCCTGTTAAACGAGTAGCGTTTTTCAGCGGTTGCAATCTTGATTTCGTCTTCCCCGACACCGCCGAAAACGTTGTAAAAGTGTTGCAGGATTTAGGCATGGAAGTCGTGTTCCCCGAAGCTCAAAGCTGCTGCGGCAAACCCGCTATCGGCATGGGCGACAGAGACACGGGCAAAGTTTTGGCGAAACAAAATATCGAAGCCTTTGAAAAGAGTGGAGCGGACGTTATTATCTGCGCTTGCCCCACCTGCGCCGAAACATTGGAAAAAACCTACGTCGAGATGTTCGCCGAAGACTCCTCTTGGCGCACCCGCGTTGAACTTTTCGCCGCGAAGATTAGAGAATTTACCTCCTTTGTCGCAGAAGAATACGAAAAACAAGGTCGCCTGAAAGAAACCGAAGGCAACGAGAAAGTAACTTATCATGATTCCTGCCATATGCGCCGCGGCTTGGGTGTTTGGAAGGAGCCGAGAGCGTTGCTTAAAGCCGCAAAAGGCGTGGACTTCGTGGAAATGCACAATCCCGACAAGTGTTGCGGTATGGCGGGCGCGTTCGGTATGCGTTACGCAGAAATTTCTCTCCCAATGCTTAAAGAAAAACTAACCAACGTTAAAAATACAGGCGCATCCACGGTCGCCGTAGCTTGCCCCGCTTGCATGATGCAAATAGGCGGCGGTCTTGATCAGGAACTCCCCAACGTAAAAGTAAAACATGTCGCCGATATTTTAGCAGAGCGTCTATAATAAAAATCCTTTCTTTTCTTTTTCTCTTTTTTTGAAAAAAAAGAGAAAAAGAAAAGAAACAAAAGAA
>JAGBMX010000024.1 GCA_017634675.1 Selenomonadaceae bacterium
AGGGAGGCACTCGGATTGCGACTTTTGAGCCAAAAAATTTCAATATTTCCTCAAACCAAGCCCCCCTCTTAGAGGGGGGTAGGGGGGAGTGTCCCTTGAAATTGGAAGTAACAATAATAAGTCTACACTCTGAGGCGGGAGATTTAAACTCCCGCCTTTCTTCCAATATAGCCCCCCACCTAAGAGGCACGGGACATCTAGTCTTGTTATATATCCACAAAATGAGAAAGCAGAGAGCCTCCCCTGAAAGGGGAGGTGCCCGAAGGGCAGAGGGGTTGACCATGAAGAGCACTAATTTTCTTTTTTTACTACCCGTGAATAATAACATTTCCTTAAATTCGAAAGAGGGATTTTTGGGTTTATGTAGAAATATGTATATTGAAAATTTTGTTTATACGGGTTCGGCTTGTAAATTTTTTGAATTTTCCGCTATATTGACGATTTAGGGGTGGTAAGGTTGTTTGCAAGGGCGTATGGCGGCGCGACTATAGGCGTAAACGGCGTTAAAATAGATGTTGAAGTGGATTCTGCAAACGGTCTTCCCTCTTTTGACATTGTGGGACTTCCCGATGCGGCTGTCAAAGAAGCGAAAGAGAGAGTTCGCACAGCTCTCAGGAATTCGGGATTTAGACTTCGCCCCGAAAGACTCACCATCAATCTTGCCCCCGCAAATTTAAGGAAGGACAGTTCCGGTCTTGATCTTCCCATAGCCGTGGGACTTTTGGCGGCGTATGGTCTGATAGAGCAAGACAGGATAAATTCCGCCTTTTTTTCGGCGGAGCTTTCCCTTGAAGGGGAGCTTCGCGAGGTGACGGGGATTTTGCCCATGACGATTATGGCTAGAGAAGCGGGATTTAAAGAGATTTATATTTCTCAAAAAAACGCTAATGAAGCCTTATTGGTTGAGGGCATAGACGTATATGCGCCCAAAAATTTAGCCGAGCTTGTCGATATTTTAACCGGGAGAACTCAGCCTGCGCCGGCAATGCCTACCGATGATACACTAGAGGAAGGCGCAATGGTTATTGACGATTTTTCGGATGTGCAGGGACAATTTTTTGCAAAACGCGCCCTTGAGATAGCGGCTGCGGGCGGACATAACGCTTTAATGGTCGGCAGTCCCGGATCCGGCAAAACAATGCTCGCTCGTCGTATGGGTTCCATTTTGCCGGAACTTACGAGAGAAGAAGCCCTCGAAGTTACGAAAATATACAGTATCGCCGGGTTGTTGCCGCCAAACGGAGGACTTATTACCAAACGTCCCTTTAGAAGTCCTCATCATACGACTTCAACCACGGCGCTTATAGGCGGCGGAACTATTCCCCGCCCCGGAGAGGTGACTTTGGCGCAGCATGGGGTTTTGTTTTTAGACGAATTGCCAGAATTTAACAAACAGACTCTCGAGGTTTTGCGTCAACCTCTTGAAGACAGAACGGTTACGATTTCAAGGGCGAAGGCGACTCTTTCCTTTCCCGCAAATTTTATACTTTTGTCCGCAATGAATCCGTGTCCATGCGGTTATCATGATGCAAATGACGAGGTGCACACTTGCCAATGCACGGCAAACGAAATAAAAAAATACACCAGAAAAATATCCGGTCCCCTGTTGGATCGTATTGATATTCATATCCGAGTTCCAAGGGTTGAGTACAAGGATTTATCCTCCAGAAGCAAAGCGGAATCTTCCGAAAAAATCCGGGAACGGGTGACAGAGGCAAGACAAAGGCAGTTGAACAGGCTCCGTTCCTACGGCTACTTTTGCAATGCGCAAATGAATCACGCCGTTTTAAGAGACACCTCACGTCTTAGCGACGAAGCGCAGAATTTACTTGAAAATGCCTTTAGAAAGATGAATCTTTCGGCTAGATCTTACGATCGCATTATTAAAGTTGCAAGAACGGTGGCGGATTTGTCCGGGGCTGATAATATCGAAGGCGCGCATATAGCGGAAGCCATAAGCTTTAGAAACGATATAGGCTTAGATGTCAATTAACATCCACATTTATGGAGGTGAAATTAATCGTGGAGGGTACTTGTGCGTTGAAACGAAAAGCGAAAAAAGTCTTTTTTATAGGTATAATTTCGCTTGTGACAAATTTCGGCGCGGGTTATTGCGAAGAGGCGAATGAATTCGGATTAAAAAAACAAAACTCCGCTCCACCCACCATATATATGTATCCATCGACAGAAAGCGCATATTTGCTTTGGTCTGCGGCGGATTTGACGAATAAAATGTTGGTTATTGGCAATAAAACCGATGCAGTCAATTTTAACGACGAATCGTGGAAATTTTACGGAGGTTTTTCCGTAAATTTCGGAGAAATAGATGGTTACACATTGATTATAGACAAAGTTAAGGGCAGTAATCTTAATGTTTACGGCGGGTATATAGAAAATAACAAGTTTGTTTCAAATAATGCGGTAAAGATTGCAAACAGCGAAGTCGGCGACGTTTACGGCGGTTATGCGCGTAAAGAGTTAAGAGGCAGCAGGATCCAGTATTTTGGGGATGTGAAAAATAATATCGTAGTGATTGCAAACGAATCTCCCGATACGCATAAAATTCAAAATGCGTACGGCGGCTATGGCAATAATGTAAACGAAAACAAAATTTGCCTAAAGAACGCAACGATAGCGGGGGAACTGGCGGGAGCCAAGACGGACGAACTGAGCGAATATAAGGACAACGAGCTTGTTTTGCTGAGCGCAGACAATAAAGCGGGTAAAATCGCAAAATTTGACACTATAAGGTTTGGTATGACAAGTTCGGAAACGAATGAAGCGGAATTCCCTGTTAAAAGAAACGGTATTGTTTTTATTGAAAAGCCTGCGTTAAGTTGGTTAAAAGGCCGTACGGTTTTAAACGTAGGTTCTGCGGAAAATATTGGCAATATTGATGCGTCCGGCGTTGACTTTTCAAATGTGGATTTTACCTTAAAGGAAACATTGGGCGAGAAGATGACTTTGATTTCAAGCGAAGCGGAGGATCTTCCCGATCTTTCGGCGAATGAAAGCGTAAACGTAAACGATAACGGGAATATTACAAAAATAGAAAACGGAAGTTTTAAGGATTTTGACGACGGGGTGGTTGTAAATTACGAGCCGTTTCAACAAATTATGTCAAGCGGGAAAGCGATCGTTTCCCAAATAAAGGGAAAAGTAAAAGAGATTGTTTTTGGAGCTGTGCCTTGGAAGACGACGGGTTCGTTAATTGAAAAAACTGAAAATTTAGACTTTAACGGAGCGAAAGTAAATACAAGTGCAATACATTTTAAAGACATTTCCGAGCTTAAAACCGACGATTCCATGATTTTGGTGGAGGGTTTCGGCGAGACGGAGGAGGCAAATATTGTCGGCGGCGAATATACGATAGGCACCACGTTAAAAGGCGAAGGCAGGGCAAAAATTGACAACGAAAACCTTATATTTGTCGTAAAAACAGGCACGACAAAGCCAAGCACAGAAAACACGGACGACACAGGTGGAACGTCCGATGAAGGCGACGATACGTCGTTAACCGATGAAGAGGAAGAACGAATAAGACAGGAAGAAGAACAGAAACGACTTGAGGAGGAAAAGAAAAGACAAGAAGAACAGAAACGGCTTGAGGAAGAAAAGAGAAAGCAAGAAGAAGAACAGAAGCGACTTGAGGAAGAAAAGAGAAAACAAGAAGAAGAGCAGAAACGGCTTGAGGAAGAAAAGAGAAAACAAGAAGAAGAGCAGAAACGGCTTGAGGAAGAAAAGAGAAAGCAAGAAGAACAGAAACGACTTGAGGAAGAAAAGAAAAAGCAAGAAGAACAGAAACGACTTGAGGAAGAAAAGAGAAAGCAAGAAGAAGAACAGAAACGACTTGAGGAAGAAAAGAGAAAGCAAGAAGAACAGAAACGACTTGAGGAAGAAAAGAAAAAGCAAGAAGAAGAACAGAAACGACTTGAGGAAGAAAGAAAGAAGGAAGAGGAGCGGCAAAAGGCCGAAGCGGAACGTCAGGAAAAGCTCAAACAAGCTCGGCTTAAGGTACAGGAGCAGACTCATAATGCCGTTATGGGAATACAAGCGGGAATGGTTGCAGTTTCCGCCGCAAACGAATTTGTACAAACAGCCATGGAACAAATTTCAACCGACGCAAAGACAAGCGCCGACGGAGTTGCGGTTTATGCGGGTATGGGCGGCGGCGTATCTCACACAAACACCGGCAGCGGCGTGAATTCAAGATTGTGGAACGGTATCGTAGCTATTGGTCAAGAGCGAAATTTGAGTTCCGGATTGTTTTCTTACGGCGCGTTTGTCGAATACGGCAGGGCAAGTTATACAATAGAACCGGATAACGGAATGGACGGCGTTTCCAAATATACGGGCGGCGGAGTTTTTGTCAAACGGACAAACGGCAACGATGCGTACGTCGAAGGAAGTTTACGCATCGGCAATATAAAAGATTCCGTCAACGGCATTTTGGAAGATGTTGCGGGCAATCGCTACGGATATGGCGCTTCGTCTTCCTATTTTGGCGCTCATGTCGGTGTCGGTCGTAAGTACCGTTTAGAGAATGATTATTGTCTTGATTGTTACGGAAAATTTTTCTATACGAGGCGAGGCGGGATTTCTTATAACGCGGGAGGAGAATACGATTTGGATGCCGTTGCGAGCAAAATTTTACGGGTGGGCGTTCGTTACGGCAAATCGGTCGTCGGTTGGAACGGCTATGCGGGGCTTTCTTACGCCTATGAATTCGACGGAGTTGCGAGGGGCTTTGCAGACGGTTATTCCATCAGACCCGCAGAGGCGACGGGAGGAACGCTGTACGGCGAAATAGGGCTGCGTTTGCTGCCTTCTTCTGCGTCAAAATGGAAATCCGACGTAAAAATCAAAGCCCATGTGGGAAAAAGTCGGGGGATTGGCGGGCATATTTCCATCGCTTACCTATTTTGAAAAAAGGCACAAAAACAGGCGCAGGGTTTAACTGCGCCTTTGCTTTATTCCTCGTCTTTCCAGAAGACTCCCCGTTGAGCGGGGACTTTTTTTATCATAGCCGTCATTATAACGCAAAGCGTCAAAAATCCGGCTCCGAGGCCAATCATGCCGTTTTCGAAAATGCCGCTTATAAGATACCCAACGGCGGAGCAAAACCCCACCGCTCCCACATAGGGGATTTGCGTGCTTACGTGTTCGATTACGCCGCAACCTGCGCCGGTTGAAGACAAAATAGTGGTGTCCGAAAGGGGCGAGCCTTGATCTCCTGCGACTGCGCCGGATAAAACCGCAGCTACGGTGATTGAAAGCAGGTTCATGTTTTCGGTGCCGATTAAGGTTACGGCAATGGGGATCAAAATGCCGAATGAACCCCAAGAATTTCCGGTGGTAAGGGAAAGGAAAGCCGTTAGCAAGAAGAAAATGAGCGGCAGGAAATAAAAAATAGCGCCTGATAAATCTATGGTGTTTGCCACAAATCCCCTGAGGTCAAGATATTCTTCGCTGCAAATTCCCATAAACGTCCAGTTGAGAACAAGTATGAAAAGCGCCGGCGTCATGAGTTTAAAGCCTGAGGAAAAGGCGGCGCAGAATTTTTTGAACGGCACGATTTTCCTCGGAAGATAAATCGCCGCGGTAAAAACATTCGCCATAAACCCGCCGAACATCAGTCCAGCTGTGGAATCGCAATCTTGAAAAGCTTCGGCGATACTTTTTCCCTCGTGGATGCCGCCGGTATAGAGCATACCGTAAAGGCAACCGAATATAAGCACCAAAAGCGGCAACACCAAATCCCAAATTTTGCCTGAGCCGCCCTCTCCCGTAAGCGCCTTATATTCGCTTTCGTCAGCTTCGCTAACATTCACGCCTCGAAGTCTTGCCTTACGCACCACTCCCCACATGGGGCGGAGATCTTTGCCGGTAAAAATTACAAAAAACAAAAATACAAGAGTCAGCCATGCGTAAATATTGTACGGAATGGTTGACAGAAATACGGCAAATCCGTCCACGCCGGCATCTTTGGGGAAAGCGGCGGCAATTGCCGCAGACCAGCTTGAAATGGGCGCCAAAATACAAGTGGGCGCAGCTGTCGCATCTATTACATACGCCAGTTTCTCCCTGGCTATGCGAAATTTATCCGTAAGGGGACGCATGACGCTTCCTACGGTAAGGCAGTTGAAATAGTCGTCAACGAAGATGATAAGTCCCAAGATAGGCGCAAAGAGCAAAGCTCCTCTGTCGCTTTTAATGCGTTTTGCCGCAAAATTGCTATAGGCTCTGTTAGCCCCGCTTCCAGCAATCTCGGCTACCAATATGCCAAGCAGTATCAAAAATATAAGCAAGCTGGCGTTTTCTCCAACCTTTGCGCTCATGATCTGGAACATGGTAATAACAGCGGGGAACGGCATAAATTGCTCAAACAACAGCGCCCCCACGCATATTCCCAAAATAAGCGACATATACACTTCTTTGGTAAGCAACGCCACAATAATCGTAATAACGGGCAACAACATGACCCATCCGGATTGTGCCATAAATTTCTTTCCTTTCAGTTTTTATGAAAAAATCATGGAGCAATAATATCACGCTTGTGATAGACTTGCAAGAAAAATATGTCGATTAAATAAAGTATACAAAGCAGGAAAATAAAATAGAAAGTAGAAGTGTTAATAAAGATAGCGATTATATGTACCCGGGATTCCAAAGGGCTGCGCCCTTTGGCAGGGTCAAGGGGCATGCCGAGCCTCTTAGTGCTTTGGCGTTACTATTCACGGGTAGTAAAAAAAGAAAAATATTGCTCTTCATGGTCAACCCCTCTGCCCTTCGGGCACCTCCCCTTTCAGGGGAGGCTCTCTGATTTCTCATTTTGTGAATATATAATAGAAAAGTCACCTTCACGTTGCCTCCCCTGAAAGGGGAG
>JAGBMX010000025.1 GCA_017634675.1 Selenomonadaceae bacterium
AAAAGAGAAGAAAGAAAAGAACCAAAAGAAAGAAGAGAAAAAAACTTTAACAACGTAATTCGTTGGTTAAGCAAATTCAAGTACCGACTCCGATTGCTTAATTTCCCAATATTTTTTTGCCATACCGGCTTCTTCAAGGGTAGTTGCGGGAATATCCGAATAATCAATTGGTCGATTGTCTAACGCGTCAAGTTCCGCAATTTGCTCCGCTGTAGGTTGCTGTCCTTTATATACCGTCATTGAGTTTATCAAGGTAAATCCCCCTTTCGTATGCGTTCGCTTGTCTGGCAGAAATAATCCTAATAGCGCTATTCCTGTCAGTACAAACAACTAGGATTATTTTTCGACGACCGACTTTACCAATGACTTTGTATCGTTCTTCATAAACGCTGTGGTCTATATCAGGCATCACCACAAGATTTTCATCGGCAAACACAAGACGAGCGGTTTGAAAACTAATACCATGCTTTATCGTGTTTATTTTATTTTTTTCTTCGTCCCACTCAACTATCATGTTGCGAGTCCTCTTTTGAATCAATCATTTCCTCCAATGTATTAAACAACACGTCGGGGTCGATTGGTTTTGCGAGATGGGCGTTTAAGCCGGCTTGGAGGCTTTTTTCCACGTCTTCGTCGAAGGCGTTCGCCGTTAATGCGATTATGGGTACGGTTTTTGCGTCCGGGCGGTCTAGGTTCCTTATGGCGACTGTCGCTTCAAGTCCCGTCATAACCGGCATACGCATATCCATTAAGATTGCCGCATATTCGCCGACTTCGCTCGCTTTGAACATATCTACGGCTATTTGCCCGTTCTCCGCAACGTCCGGGAGCATATCCCGCATTTTTAGAACTTCCTTCATTATCTCGGCGTTTACCGTCATGTCTTCGGCTATCAAAATTCGCTTGCCCGTTAAATCGACGGGCGTTTTTTCATGCTTCATCCGCTTCTTTTTAAGGGTGTTTTGAAACTCGTCCATGATGTTTTGCGTAAACAAGGGTTTTGCCACAAAACTGTCAACTCCCGCCTCAATAGCTTCGTCAATGATGTCGTCCCAATTATAGGCGGTAAGAATGATGATAGCTCCCGCGTCCCCTACGAGTTGGCGAAGTTCCCTTGCGCACTCCACGCCGTCCATCTCCGGCATCTGCCAGTCGATGATAAAGAGATTGTAGTTTTCCCTGCGGGCGGTTTTCATCTTTACCTTTTGAATGGCTTCGTCGCCGGATTCCACTATGTCCGCCACAATCCCCGCCGCGCCTAAGACAATGCGGGCGTGTTCTCTCGCTATCGGGTCGTCGTCCACCACAAGGGCGCGGATTTCGTCAGGTGTGAGGATTTCTTCGGCTTTATCGGCTTTGCGTTTGGTTTCCACAAGGGTGATGGTGACGGTAAAGGTTGTGCCTATTCCCTTCTTGCTTTCAACCTTGATTTCGCCGTTCATCATGTCGATAATGTTCTTCGTTATCGCCATTCCAAGCCCCGAACTGCCGTATTTATTCTTTGCGGAGGAATCTTCCTGACTAAACGCCTCAAAGAGTTTGGGCAGGAATTCTTCGCTTATTCCGATGCCCGTATCCGCTACCGTAAAGGATACGGCTGTTTTGTTGTCGTAGTTTTGCAGCTTCTTCGCCGTAAGGGTGACGCTGCCGCCCTCGTCGGTGAATTTTACCGCGTTGCCCAAAAGGTTGATAAGGGCTTGACGGAGTTTCGTCGCATCGCCGATGTAGAAATCCGCAAATTCGCCGATAACACGGCAATCGTAATTTAAGCCTTTTTCTTGGCATTGACCGCCTATTATGGTGTTAATCTGCTCAAGGAATTTCTGGAAGGAAAATTCTTCGTCCCTCAGTATCATGCGACCCGATTCGATACGGCTCATGTCTAAGATGTCGTTTATAAGGGTGAGCAGGTGTTTTGCAGACGAGCCGATTTTCTCAAGATATGTGCGGGTGCGAGGCGGCACGTCCTTTTCGTTTAACGCAAGCGTATCAAGTCCGATAATGGCGTTCATGGGGGTGCGGATCTCGTGGCTCATGCTTGAGAGGAACACTGTCTTAGCCTTGCTGGCTTCTTCGGCGGCGCGCAGCGCCTCCGCCAACGCCTCGTTCTTTGCCATAGCGGAGCGCATCTCGTCGTCGCAGTCCGCAAAACCTACCGCCAATATGTTGGGCGTTACCGATTGAGCGTTTCCTCTCACGCCCGCTATCTTTATCATCTCATATTCTTCCTTGTCGCCCCTGTGAACTAGATAGCGATAAGATATGATGGGCAAATCCTGTAAGGACGCCAAAATGCTCTCGGGCTTGATAAACGTCATAAAGCCGTCTATATATGTGCCGTCCACATAGCGTATGGCGTAATCTTTAAAGCGTTCGGTGAACTTAAACTCCTCGCCTTCCTCCGCCGCCGTTTCGAGATCCCAAACTTTTCGGTAGCAGAAGCCTTCGTCCTTGTCCAAATCCACATAATATACGCTCTTGTAATCGGAAGCCATAGCGGTAATCATTCTGTCCTGTTCGGTCTTATGTTTCTCCTTTTCCAAAAGCTCCTCTTGAAGGGCGAGCTGTTCCTCAAGTTCCTGTTGCTTTACGCGGTTTTCGGTGTCCGCCACTTCCTTTTCAAGAGTCGCCCTCGCGGCGGTGCGAGTCTGGTATATAAGCACGGAAAAGACTATAAGGAGAACGAGCGCCGTAAGGAAGGACTGCAACAAACTTCTTTCCATGATGCCGTTTGAAATGGAGCTTATCTGTTCGCCTATCATACTCTCTCTTATTAAGTACGTCACCATCCAGTTGGTGCCTTTGACGGGAACATAGTATAAGGTTTCGTTTATATCGTTATATGTGAAAGTCTGGACGCCTTCTTTGCCCTCTTTGAAATCGTCCTTCATGGCGTCCAGCGACGAGCCTTTTTCAAATTCGGCGTGATTCAAGGCTTCGAGCAAGTTCTTCTGGCTGGAAAGACCGCCTAAAACTATATTTGTAAGGGAAATGCCGTCGGAAGTGTAAAGATTGGCGTAAGTAGTGTTGTTGTTGTCGGATTGAAGGGATACGGCGGAAAGGAGTCTTGCCATATCCATTTCTATAAACGCCGCCGTTAGGTGAGTGTTCTGAAAAGGAATCCTATCCATCGGCACGGCAATTATTACTTTTTTTGAAGCGCCTTCCATATTTTTTATGGAAATGACGGATTCGGACAGATTTTGATGGTCAAACGGGTATAAGTCTATATCGCTCCTAGTGCCTCTTGATGTGTAAATAACGCCGGTTTCGTCCACAAAAGCGAGCCGTTCCACGTTGTAAAGCTGTTTCATCCTTGCAAGATATTCTTGAAGAGATTGGACAGACATCAAGTCATGGGGCGAAATCAACCCGGTTACTATATCAAGATTTGACACGAAATCTTTGAGCGCTGTTTCTATCACCTGTTCGCGTCGCTGCGCCAATTCGTCAAGGTAAAACAGGCTGACGCTGTGCACCGCTTTTTCCGTATCCTCTTTTGCGTATTTTCCTGCAAAAAAAGAGCCTAGCACCAATAAAACGATGACAACCAAGCTGCCAACTATAATTTCCTTCATCATTGATTGTTTTTTCTTCATCTGAAGCACCTCAAAAGTGGTTTTATCTTACCAATCGTTGCGCAGCGTCTTTATATACCGCCAAATCAGCGCGCATTCCAATGACAATAATGTTCATATTTTGTTTATTTCGTTCCAATGTGTAAATTATACGAATACCGTATTTTTTTAATTTAATTTTTAAACATCCTGTTAAATCCAACCCGTTTTTATTGCCAAGTTCAACTCCATAGCCGCCTTCCCGCTTAGGCAATGGATTTTGGCTGACTTTACTAAGCGCGCTCAAAACTTGCGGTCGTACGCTTCCATCAAGACCGGATATATCTGCGGCAACTCTTGCATCATATACGATATTCCAATTACTCAATTTCGACGTCTCCTACTGCGGCAATATCTTTTTCTGTTATGTCGAACATTTTCATAATTTCTTGTTGCGTATATGTTTTAGTGTTTGCATCAGTTAATCTTTTTGCGGCTTCTCTCTCAATTTTTCGATCGGCATATTCTTCCATTAAAGTATCGTACATTTCCCTTGTCATAACGACATAATTATTGTCTATAACAGATAAAACATCCTTTTTTAGCATATCGGCAAATACATTTGCCGGTAAATTATTTATTGCTGCGGCATTCATCATCATCACTATAATTCCCTCCTCGAAGGTGGTTTGTCTTAACTATATTAAATTCGACTTATCTTTGATTTCTCCTTTAATAAAATAAAGGGACTGCGAAAAAAGTCGCATTTTAAAAATCGACCTTCGCAGTCCATTTTTCTGTTGCGTGATTTTAAAAAACAAGTGGGCGATAAACCATGGTTTGTCGCCCACTTTCTATACATCTTAAATTGCATACAATAATATTAATGTAGATATTCGTTAAAAAAAAGATAATTCCTGCAAAAAAAATTATTTTTTTATACTGGGCGACAAACCATGATTTATCGCCCACCTGTAAAACGCTTAAACAAAGGAGGTTCATGCTTTGAAAAAGACGCTTACGTCGCTTTTTTTATCGACGTTTATTGCGGGGACAGCTTTTGCCCAAACCGTTACCGTAACCGGCGTGGGAGAAGATAAAGACGCTGCCGTAAAAGACGCTTCCAGACTCGCCGTGGAACAAGCGGTGGGAGCTCTTATAGATTCCAGAACGCTTATGAAGGATCTGCGTATAGAACTTGACGAAGTATCGAAAAAATCTCAAGGCTTTATACGGAAAATTACGGTGCTTGAAGAAGGTAAGAGCGGCGCTCTTTATAGGGTGAAGGCCAGAATAGACGTGGACACCGAACCTAATGCGGCGCTGGTTGACAATCTTACCATGCTTATGAGATTGAACGATCCCCGTATCGCTGTTGTAATATTAAACGGTTGGAAAGATGAAAACGGTCGGGTTTCCCACAATGAGGATTTGGAAAATACCCTGTCCGCAAAACTTTTGGAACTTAACTTCACTCATGTTGTTGACGCAGATCACATTATAAAGTTATTTAACGCAGACTTTTTAAACAACATATACGAAGGCAATAAAGGAATGTACCAAGGAAGCAGCGACAACGCCTGCGAGTTTTTGGCGCTTGGCAAAGTCACCTCAAACGTGATGAATGTTAGCGTACCGGATCACAGAACGGGTCAGATGGTTGATGCGCCGCTCACCAACGCCAAAGCGAAACTTAACCTTAAAGTTATCAAATACGACACAGGAGATATAATAGGCGCATTTGTAGCGGAGAGCGTCGGTATAGGAAACGCGAACACCAGGGCTTTTGATACCGCGCTTACCCCTTTAGCCGCAGAATCGGCAGAAAGACTCGCGAACATCTTCAGAGGTTTTGGGGCAAAGTTAAACCAAGGCGGCGTTCGTATAACAATCAATGCTTCTTCAGCAAATACAGCGGAAGAATTGGTAGCCACAATGCGCTCTTTACCGGGCGTTGATAATGTTCACATCAGAAGTCAAGCGAACGGCAAAATGGTTGTGGATGTGGAAACCACCCAAAAACCTCATGCACTCTTGAATCTTCTGCGCGCTCGCTCCAAGCAAAACGTAATTGCAGAAAAGGCTACAGCAAATTCTATTGATTTAAGGGTGTTGTGAGTTTTTTGGGAGGACACTTTATGAAAAAACTTTTGAAAATAACTTTCACTTTGCTGACAGCGTTTATCATACTGAAATCAAACGCGGCAAACGCCGCCTCGTTATACGAATATCCCAATCTTGCGGTGCTGCCTTACGCCAACAAAGCGGCGGTATCGCAGGAACTATCTTTGGCAGACGCTTCTTTGGTATCGGAATTTGTCATCGAAAAACTTTTGGACAGCGAACGCTTCAACGTAGTTGAACGCGATATGTTGATGAGCATGATGCAGGAGTACAATTTCAACATGAGCGGCATGGTAAACCCCGCCACCGCGCCAAAGATCGGGCAGCTCATAGGCGCGCAGTTTTTCGTTGTGGGTAGCGTTACCGGGTTATCCAGCAAGGTTAGCGGCGCAAGCTACTCAAGTTCTGTCGGAGCCGGCGCGGGAATGAATTTGAACACCGTTATCGCAAACATCACCCTTCGCATCATAGACGCAGAAACGGGACGAATCGTCATGGCTGTCAGCGGTACGGGCGAATCCGCCAGCAGCAACACGGAGTTCAAACTCACCAAATCTAAGACGTCTACCCTAGAAATGACGGGATACGACGAGACAACCGGCGAAGAGTATATAATGGAAGGACAGGAAACCTCCACCAAAAGCCATACCATTCGCATAGGAAGCCAAAATTTTAGTCAGGTACAAGTACGAAACGCGCTTTATAAAGCAGTTGACGATGCTATTTTCAACAAGAAATTCGGCGTACTTGCGAAGATGGACGGCAAAAATCACGGTAAAAACGGCAAAATTATCAGGAGGAAAGTGTAAATGAAGAAAAAGTTTTTAACGGCGGCTCTGATTTTAAGCCTAAGCTCGTCAATCGCAGGCGCAGAGCAAAATGCGGCGGAGAACTATCGGCAGATTTTCGCTTCCGGCGACTTTTACGTCGAATATCAGGATAATTATACCAAAAGGGTAATCGGCGAAAAGAACGGCAAAAGAATGGAGCGCACAGTTTATAGCGGCGCAGGTTTAGCCACGGCTTTTAACCCGTTGGGCGCGCTTTTTGGCGGCGGCGTTCCCAAATACCCGGAAGTTATGTATAAAAACGGCAAATTCTACCAATTTCAAAGCGACGATAAAGCCATTGTATGCGATAAAACGGATCTGGCTTATGAAAACCTAAATCCCAAAGAGGGGTGGAACGGTATTGAGCGAAAGTTAGCGCTTCCTACGGAACTTGCGGTTTTTTTCTGGGAAGATCCTTACAGAGAAAAAAATTCTGTCATAGGCAAACCTTCAGCCACTTGGAGCGGCAAGAAAAAAATAGAGGATAAAGAATATGATTGCGATCGCTACGCAAGCTTAATTACAAGAGCCTCCGGCAAAGGCGAAAGCTATTATGTATATGAGATGCTCTATGAAAAAGGCGAACTAACAATCGCTAGGTCATACGTAAAAACGGGCGATGAGGAACATCTCATAAACGAAGTGAAAATAAAAAAAATTTCGGGCAATATGCCGGACAATCTTTTTAAAATCAGTAAAAAAACTAAAGTTTACGCGGCGGGCAAGGGCGATATGGATGATTTGTTAGAAAACCCCGCAGAAGTCGAACAGATGGAGGGTATATAATGAAACTACATTATAAAGTCATTGCTGCAATAGCTGCAATCTCCGTATTCTCCTGCGTTTTATCGGTAAGCGAGGCGGCTAAAATCGATGCTTACAAGAACATTCTTCTGTCAAAAAGTTACACTATCAAATACGACAACATAACGCCTCCAAGACGCCTTACAAACAGAGACAAAACGCCGCTTTTCGGCAATAGCGGCATGGCGGTCGATAAAAACGACTATCTCACCAATCGTCAAAGAAGCGGAGTGGTCACAAGCGACGGTCAAAACCGCTACGAAGAAGTCGGCGACGGCACGTTTAGCCAATGCCGCCTCATAAAAGGCAATGAAGTTTTCAACTTTACAAAGTACCCTCAAAAAAACAATCCAAAAATATTTGAGTACATGGGCAATAAGAAGAACAAAGTTGCAGCCGTAAAGCGCAACTATTTAGCCGAAGCTGTGGAGGGCGAAAGTTACGGTGACACCGATGTGACGCGAATTTTAAACATCATGCTGTCTAAAAATGCGAACGCGACGTATTTCTACGCAGGCGGCGGAGCGCTACCAAACGGGCTGTCATACGAAGATTACAAAAGCTCGGCAGGCGGTTTTACCGGCGTTATACGTTATTATTTTAACGGAAACGACTTAGTAAAAATCGCCGCCACCGAATTTTACAAAAATAATTCCGGCAATCTTGAAGGCGCTAAACATATCATAAAAATCAAAGAATTTGTCTCAGAACCCGACCAACAGCTGTTGAAACTGCCGGAGGGCTTGAGCGATACGACAAAACGATAAGGAGCAGTTATGAAAAAACTCAGCAAAAAAATATCAAAATTCCTCGCCGCCTCCGCTATAGCCGCCTCTTGCTCGATGGGAAGCGTCTTTGCCGCAGATAATCCCACCTGTGTGCTTATGAAATTTACGGACGACACGCGTTATGACGCTATAGAATCCGCCGCAAATCTCTCGGATCTCGTAATGGAAAAGATGATTGCAAGCGGCAAATTCAATTTAAAGGAAACGCGTCCCCTTACGGAAAACATGGAAAAATTGCTCTACGATGAGAAAAGTCGCGAACTTGCCGGATTTAACGCAGCTATGAAAAGCGGCAATTTTACCCCGCTTTTCGAAGGCCCCGGATTTAGCGAAACTAAAGCTCAATCCATCGCCACCGCTTCACTCGGTCAAGTTGTAACCCCTTCCATAACCAAACAGATAGGCGATGCCCATAAGGCAGACTACTTGATACAAGGCACCATCATCAATCTTGGCGCGGGTCCATGGTGGAGCGAAGATTTCGCGGTGATGAGTCAAGCAATAAACACAGCTTCAAGCGTCTTAGGCGCACCCATAGCTTCTGCGCTATCGGGCGCATTAGGTCCTTTAGGCGGCATCTTTGCCGGCGGCTATGACATAAAGCGCACCGGCGTTGGCGTTCAAAGCGACATCCGCATTATAAAGGCGTCCACCGGTGAAGTCGTATGGCAAAAACGAGTTATTGGCATCAGCGATCAAAAACAAGTCAGCATCGGCGGTTTCATAAAAATAGGCAGCGCCAAACTTAACGCCAATCTCTACTCTAAAGCAATGGACAAAGCCGCCTCAAAAATCGTCGATTCGCTTATCGCGGACATGGACGCTAAGAAGTTATTTTTAAAGTAGTTGGGGCGTTGCCCCAACCCCCACAAGGAGTGCTACCCCTTGACCCCGCCAAAGGAGCTTCGCCCCTCTGGACTCCCAATAAAAAAACGAAAAAGGATATGGGGGAAAAATGTACAAAAAAATCGTCATCGTCCTTGCCTTGTTGCTCTTTCCTAACTTTACAAACGCCGCGCTTTTGCCCGACGGCGCTACCGTCGCCGTTATGGATTTCGGGACGCATAAGGGTGCCGCTACAAGCGATATAAGCTTGGCTTCAGCTGAAGGCGCATCCAGCGATTACGTCATTGAACGCTTGGTGGAAGACGGACGCCTGACAGTGATGGAGCGCAGCATTATGCAGGAGAAACTCAACAAAGAAAAGTTAAAAACCACCGGCATTATTGATCCGGATACAGCCAAACGGATAGGCGAGATTTTGGGCGTTTCCTACATTATATACGGCAACGTCTCCGACGTAACCGTAAGCGGCACCGGCACAGCTACTATTGTTGGCGGCGTTTCGATTTTAAACGTCAAAAGTCACATTATCGCAAGGATAATGGACGTAAAAACCGGTACAATCATATCGGCTTCAAAAGGCGAGGGCAAGAGTACAAGCTCTCTCACCTCCGTCGGCGCGCCGGAAGCGGGCGTTATCAGCGTGGGCGTTCACAAAGTTTCGCAGGTTGCCGTTCACAACGCCTTGAAAAAAGCCGCCTACAATGCGGTGGATATAATGCTTATGCGCATCTACGGCGATAAGCAGAAAAGGAGGTGAAGGTCTTGAAGATTTCTAAAAAGGTTATTCCACTCGCTATATCTTGCGCTCTTTTTTTTACCGCCGCCGAAGCCTCTTTTCCCGGTATTTCCAAAGATATGTATATTAGAGGTTTTATCTTAGGCGGCGAAAATGTTCCCGTATACCTTGACAGCAAACTGAAAGTACAAGGCACCGCAAAACCTTATAAAGAATACGACAGCGTTTTATACCCCACAACCGAAGTTCGCATCTACGAGGTTCGGGACAACTGGGCTTATATAGGCTACAATTCTTTTTGGTCGGGAAAACGCGAAGGATACATCCCCTTATCTGCGCTTACTTCAAAAAATTTCTCAAAAGATGGCAGACGCTCATCTAAGCGCATAGACGATGTCTATAAGAGACCAGGCGAGCGTTACCCAAATTCTGCGGTTTATGCGGGCGATACCGTTTATACGCTGGCGAAAAGCGGCGAATATGTGCAAATAGTTTACCCCGCAGCCGAGGTATATAAATTGGCGTGGGTAAAGGAAAAAGACTGCGCATGGGCAACGGAAGGCGAAGAACACAAAGCCGGAAATACTGTAAACATCTCTTTGAAGATTAAACCACTTGCTTACGAAAGTCTTTTTAAAATGTCGCCAGGTGAAGAACTGCCGGACATTAGTCAAAAAGACATGGAACTTTTAATAGCATTAGCCATGAAATATTCCTATCATGAAAATGTTACGATAACGCCGCAGCTTATAAAGAGCAAGGGATTAATGCGTGTTGCGGAGCTTTTCCCCGAAGGACTTCAAAACTTAAATTTTGAATATCTTTCATATAATTCGCCCATCAGAAATTCGATCTTAAACCGCATAATTATATCATTAGCCCAAAACAAGCCTGTAGTCATTGGCGCGAAAAAAGGCAACGTTCAATCCTATGCGCTTATTGTGGGTTATGCGGGAAAGAGCGGCGGAAAGTTTAATGCGGAGGATTTTAGAATTTACGCGCCAAGGGATCAAAAAGAGGCGAGGTTATCCGAGTGGTTGGCGGGGTTTAGTGAGGTTACGAGAATTGTGTATTAGTTCACTTTATAAAGTGAACGGTGATTATGGCAAGGAGGTATCTAAATGAAAAAACTTTTAACGCTGTTTCTTTCCGGAGCTATTGTTTTTGGATCAAGTTCCGCCGACGCATTGTCCTTGGCGCGCCCTGAAAACGGGGTGTACTCCATTCAACCGAAGTGCGCCCCCGGAGCTGAACTTTCAACATTAGGTCAGCGCAAAACCAACGGTATCAACGTATTGCTTGCGCCGATTTCCAACAACAATGTAAAATGGCGGCTCACCAGACTTAATAACGACGACTGGTATTCAATCACGGTTGAAGGCGCCGGCAATATCGGTCTAAACGTAGACAATGGCAGAAGCGATAACGGAACCAACATTACCCTTTGGGAGGTAAAGGGAGAATGGCAACATTTTAGAATTTGGGATATGGGCGGCGGTTATTATCTCATACAGCCTCATGTCGGTCAGCGCGTTGTATTGCTCGACGTTGCGGGAGGCGGCAACAATACCTCCGCTAATGTATGGTGTTACGGGCAGAACAATTCCGCAGCTCAGCTTTGGAAGCTAGTAAAGGTTACAAACAACCGCGGCGCTATGGGTAGCGGGGACATAAACGGCGATGGTAAAGTCGATCAAACAGATTTGAAATTGCTCGAAAACTTGGTTCTAAACGACAGTTACAATCCGGCGGGAGATATGAATGGCGACGGTAGTTTAACCATAGTTGACGTATCTCGACTGGCGCTAAAGATAAACGGCAAACCAACGCCCAAACCACAAGAACAAAAGGGATATATAAACACTCAAAGTCTTAATTTAAATTTCAGAAGCAATCCCAACGGTTCTATCATCGGGAAATTGGCAAAAAATACGCCTATTACCATAATTCAAGGAGATTCCAACGGGTGGACAAAGATAAGAACAAATTCGGGGCAAGTTGGATACGTTTCAAGCCAATATGTAGCTTACGGTGACCCGCCTTCACCCATTGTTAATACGGAAACTCCGGGATATGTGAATACGGAAAGCAAAAATTTAAATTTCAGAAGCTCGCCCAACGGTTCCGTTATAGGTAAACTTGCAAGGCACGAAAGAGTTACCATCCTTCAAAAGAATTCAAACGGTTGGACAAAGATAAGAAATTCTTCCGGGCAAGAGGGGTATGCGTCAAGTCAATATATAGCGGAAGGAGAACCGCCTATACCTCCGCCCATAGACAACGATATACAAAATCATTTAGAACGACTTGCCAATAATACGGCGGGTTACAGAATGGGAACGAAATATACCGGAAGCGGAGAGTGCAGAGGATTTGCAAACAAGGTATATTTGGCGACTTTCCAAGGAGTTTCATATATTAGCGGGTATGCTAACTACAATTATAGCGCTTCCTCATTTTCCGGCTCCTACGAAGCAGGGCGGTTGTTTAATTTTTCTTCAAACGATACGGCAGCTGTAAAACGCCTGTTTCAGAGCGTAAAAGTCGGCGCATTTGTACAAATGGGGCGCAGAGGAAGACTAAACAGCACAAAGACGGCTGCATCGCCTCATTCCGCAATTGTTTACAACATTATGGAAGACGGCGTACAGTTCTTTGAAGCGAATACGGACGGAAAGAACACCATTAAAGTCGGAACATATTCTTGGCATGATTTGGCAAATAAAAATCAAGGATTCACCATTTATATGCCAAATAATTATTCTTTAAAATAGCATAGGAGGATTATTGATGATAAAACTACCTTTGAAAAAAGCAGCTCTATGTTTAACGACCTTTCTGTGTATAGCAACAGCAAGCGTTTCCGCCGCGCCGAACGAGTCCTCTATCAACTGGGAGGACGGCGACAATTCTTACATTACCGCAGTCGGCATAAGCAGACCCGATTCAAGAGGATTGGCGTTAGCAAGAGAAGCCGCCATAGTATTGGCGCAGCGAAACCTTCTGAGCGTTATGAACGGCGTGCAGATTAATTCCGAAACTATTATACGCGACCTTATGACGGAAAGCGACGTTGTAAAACGGAACATCAGCGGGCTTTTGGTAGGCGCAAAAATTTATGAGGAAAAAGCCCTACAAGACGGCAGTTATATTGTTAAAATGCGCATTCCCCTTTACGGCAAAACGGGAAGCGTAGCTTCCGCCGTGCTTCCTACCGTTATGCCCCAAGAAACCGAGCCTATTCCTCAACCTGTACAGGAAAACATTCCGCAACCTGAAGCGGAGAAAATTCAATCGGAAAACTATACCGGAGTAATAATCGACGCGCAAGGCATGAATCTTTCGCCCACTTTTTCGCCGGTAATTTACGATGAAAACGGTCGCGATATCTACGGGGCGAAAAACATCAATCCGGATTTTGCGGTAAGTCAAGGCATGGTTAGCTACGCCAAAGATATAAACGACGAGGCGGCAAAAAAACGCGCAGGAAACAATCCTCTCATAATAAAAGCCGCAAGCGTTAAAGGCGGCGCAAGCCCTCAAAGTATGGTAAACGTTGTTGTAACGGTAGCGGACGCAGATAAAATTCTGCTTGCCAACGAGACCGGCAAGTTTTTGGTAGATTGCAAGGTTGTGTTTGTAAGGTAAAGGTGATGATAATGAAACTGCGCAAAATATTAGGCGGCGTTTTCCTCGGCGCTATGCTGCTAACGGGTTCGTCTTCGGTGAACGCTGCCAATCCGGAAGGTTATTTTGACCTTGTGCAAAGCGATTCTCCTAATCAAATACGAGTAAAGGGTTGGGCGTTCGACAGAGACAATGTAAATTACAAAGTTCGAATCCACGTATACGTGGGAGGCGGCGTTGGCGCAAAAGTACCCAGTTACGAAATTAAAGCGGATAAATATCGACCCGATGTCAACAGAGTCCATCAAGGTGTAGGCAACAATCACGGTTTTGACAGCGTGATAAAAGTCGACGGAGCGTGGACGGGAAATCAAACAATTCATATTTACGCTTTGAATGACGTAGGCTCGGGCACATTCGTCGAGCTTGGTTCTAAAACCGTAAATATCAAAACAAATAATCGAGTAACCAACCATAACCCGCAAGGACAAGTATTTCAAGTAGACAGTCCGAGCGATTACACTCTTCATGTCAAAGGCAGAGCGTGGGATGACGACAACCCGAACGGTACGGTAAGAGTTCACGTATATGTTGGAGGAACGCCCGGGTCCAGCGTACCTCAATACGAAATCCGAGCTGATAAAGCCAATCATACGTTTGAAGATACGCGAAATATCGGCAACAGTAAAACGGGCAATCAAACGGTTCATATATACGCCTTAAACGACCATGGTCCCGGAACGTTTCAAGAAATTTGGAGCGGAAATGTAAATATAAAGAGTAGTGTATCAAGCCGCCAGCAAAATATGGCAAGCGCAGCAGAAAGCATGCTTGGTTCTACTAAATATAATGGTTATTGCCAAGCCTTCGTTAAAGATGTCGGCGTAAAAATAGGATTGCCTGCAGCTAGCGCAGGTAACGCATTGGGGGCTTTTAATAAATGGAAAGTTTCAAACAGTATGGACAATATTCCGGTTGGTGCCGCTGTATACTTGCGTAGCAAAAAACAGGGTACTGCCGGATATATCCATGGTCATGTTGGAATTTATGTCGGCAATGGATATGTTGTACACGCTTTATCAACCGTAAGAAAAGATTCTTTATCATATCTATTAAGCAAAACCTATAACTATCTAGGATGGGGTTGGCAAGCCGGTGTCGACTTACGCTAAACATAATTGATGCTATTGAAAAATAGGTGGGTGAGTTACTCTCACTCACCTCCTTCGGGGTATCGTTACCCACATAGGGGAGTTGCCGAATAAACGCGGCAACCGCCTTATGTCGATAACGACATAAAATGTTTTTGTAATTTTTTTAGTGAGGTGATATATATGTTTAAGGAGAGAGAAGCGGGAATAATGCGCTTATTTTTCGCTTTTCTTATGTTTGTGTGGCTTGCCACTTCGTCGAGGTTTGTCGGGGCTGAAGGCGCAAGCGAGAATACCGTTGTTGTAAATGAAGCTACCTATTCCGTAAATGGTGAGGAAGAGATAAGTTACACACAAGGTACAAATGCCGCCGGTGGAGTAAATAGTAACGTTTTAATGTTTAACGGAGACATTCTTGGTGGTATTGAAAAGGATGGATATACTGCAACAAAAAATTCCATTGTATTGAATGGCGGAAGTTTAGCGAATGTTTATGGTGGACGTAGTATTCGTGACGCAGAGGCTAATTCTGTTGCTATGTACGGTGGAAATATTAAAGAATTATATGGAGGATATTCAAGCTATTCGGATAGTTTTTTTTATGGCGCAAAAAAGAATATAGTTACAGTAACTAACGGATCGGTTGAATCAATTTACGGTGGTTACAGTTCTATTGGCGGCAACGCTAAAGATAATACTGTTATTATATCAGGTGGGAACATTAAAAAAATTCACGGTGGATATTCTAATGCTGGCGATGCTGAAAAAAACATCATAGAAATTTCCGGAGGAACTTTTTCCAATGATAATTCTTACACTCAAGTATATGGAGGGTATTCAGCTAGTGGAAATGCTTCAGATAATACCGTTAATATAAGTAATGGTGATTTTTCGTTGTCATTTATTGTTGGAGGCATTTCTGTTGTAAAAAATGCTTCCAATAATATTGTGAATATTAGTGGTGGTAACTTTTCTAATACCCAAATCCGTGGAGGTGATGTAGCTGGTTCCAATTATGGACAAAGTTCCAATAATACTGTAAATATTAGTGGTGGTGATTTGTCTGGAACATATATTTACGGTGGGTATGTTGGCAATTACAACGGAAGCGCAAATGATAATGTCATAAATATAAGTGGAAACCCAATTTTAAACAATGCTAATATTTCAGGTGGCTATGCCGGTGGTGCTAACACCTTAGGCAACACTCTTAGCGTTCGCACAAAAAATATAAAAGTCGGAACCATAGCCGGCTTCGATAACATTAATTTTCACCTCGATAGCGAAAATAATAAAAGTAACGTCGCAAACGGCGATAGAATGCTAATAGCCGATACCGCTAATATCGAAGGCGCAAAAATCACCGGCTACGTAGCGGGCGACACCGATCTAAAAGAAGGCGATACCGTAACTCTTTTGGATGCCGAGACTCTCAACGCCGACGACAACACCACCTACACCGGCAGCGTTGCTGAGGGTATTTCATTTAATCATGAGTTGAATGTGAAACGTGACGGTAATAAAATATTGGCTACTATTGGCGAAGAAAAAGAGAAGAAAGATGACCCGACGCCCGCTTCAGGCAACGCCAGTAATAATATTGTTACGGTGAACGATACGACTTACAATATAAACGACGGCGAAGAGATAAATTACAGCGGATCGAAAAATATTTACGGCGGCATAGCGGGTACTATTGACGCAACAAATCATATTGTGGGTGGAAACGCCACGTCCGGCGATGCGTCAAGCAATACAGTAAATATAAATAGCGGCAATCTTTCCGGCGCTAATGTTTACGGCGGTTACGCTTCCACAGGCGCAGCCTCAAACAACACCATTAACATAAGCGGCACTTCAAATTTGGATAACGCTTCTATATATGGCGGTTATGTTTCGGGCGAAACTTCTTCGGAAAATTCGTTAATGGTTTCCAACGACAAATTATCTCCGCAAGGCGTAACGGATTCCGATATTGTGGTTTCTTACCCGGACGCAACTGACGGTACTGGCGCGGCTTCAAACAATACCATCAACATAACCGACGCTCCGTCTTTGACAGGCGCTTCGATATACGGAGGATATGCGGCAAACGGCGGCGCAACTTCGGGCAATACGTTAAATATTCGCACCAAAAACATCTCCGCAAAGTCTATCGGTAATTTCGACAACATTAACTTCTATCTCGATACGGATAATAATAAGAGTAATGTTGCAAACGGCGATACAATGCTGACGGTAGAAACAGCCGACATAGGAGGCGCGACTATTAAAGGTATTGTCGCAGGCGACACAACATTAACCGAAGGAGATACTGTTACGCTTCTTAACGCAACAAACAGTTTAACCGATAATCCGAACACAAAATACACAAGTTCAATTGCAGAAGGTATTTCGTTTAATCGTCAACTTAATGTAACGAACGAAGGCAATAAAATCACGGCAACCATAGGCGGAATCGGTGGAAGCGGCGGCGATAAGGAAGGCAGTGGGACAACAATTCTCGAACAGACAACGGTTATCCCAACGGCTCCAGTGAGCGCGCCCAAGATGGTGACGGCTCACATAGACAGCACGCTTAACTGGTTGCCGTCTGAAGATTTTGCAATGCCGTCTTCGGGCAGTACCGAAAAGAGTTCCGGCGACGAAGAAGCCGAAGCCTCCAAAGAACTTGGCTCAGATGTGCAAACGGAAAAACCCGGTTACGAAATTTTCGGCAACATTGGCGCAAGCTCTCTTCGTACAAATACCGGCAACGGCTCTTATGTCGACAACAAAACCAACGGCATTAACTTAGGATTTGCAAGGCGTTTTGACTCCGAGAACGGCAATCGCACATATATCGCCCCGCTTTTTGACTTTGGCGGCGGCAGTTATGAAAGCCATCTTGCCAGCGGCATCAAAGGCAAGGGTCATACGCATTTCACAACGGGCGGCGTTATCGCGAGACGTTCGTTGAAGAACGGGACTTATTTTGAAAGTTCCTTTAGAATGGGCAAGACCACGATGGATTTCGCAACGGACGATTTAGTTCAGGGCGACACTCATCCCCACGTTGCTTATAATACCTCTGCTTCCGTTTGGGCGGCTCATCTAAATGTCGGCAGACGCATAAACCTTTCCCCGAAAGATGTGCTCAACATCTACGGCATTTACTTCCATACCCATCAAGGCGGCATGGATGCAAAACTTACCACGGGCGAGACTTATCAATTTAACTCCGTTACAAACCAAAGGCTTCGCGTAGGCGCGCGTCTTTTGAAATGGGCAAAACCCACAAGCTGTTTCTATTCGGGCGTAGCCTATCAATGGGAATCAGCGGGCGCGGCGAACGCGACTTATAAAGACCAAACAACCCACAATGTAGGCGCATCCGGCTCAAGCTTTATGATAGAGCTTGGCTGGCAGGTAAAGCCGGCGGCGACAAGCCGCATAGCGCTTGACATAGGCGCTGTAGGTTGGCTCGGGCATCAAAGAGGCGGCTCGGCGCATGTGAAATTTAATTATTCGTTTTAAAAAAGAGACTGTGAAAAACTATTTTGGGTTTTTCACAGCCTCTTTTTTTATTTTCCTTTTTTCATCTTATCCTGTTCGTAGTTTGCCGCCAAAATTCGTTTTGAGATTTTGCCCGTGGCGGTTCTCGGCAATTTGTCAAGCCGATAAAATTCCCTCGGTATCTTGTATAAGGCTAAGTTTTCCTGTAAGAATTTTTTTAGCGCCTTGGGGTTAAAATCTTGGGTCCCGTTTTGCAGGGTGTAAAAACAAACTCCCGCTTGACCTCTTAGTTTGTCGTACACTCCCACAACCGCCGCCTCGTATATGCCGGGGAATTGATAGATAAGTTCCTCCACTTCCCTCGGATATATATTTTCACCCATGGAGATAATCATGTCCTTAATGCGGTCGACTATGTAAATATATCCGTCGGAATCCGCCCGCACAACGTCGTTGGTATGCAGCCAGCCGCCTCTTAACGCCTCGTCCGTCGCATCCTCAAGGTTCCAATAACCAAGCATCACGTTAGGGCCTTTTACGATTAGTTCCCCTGTTTCGCCTTCGTGAACGTCGTTGTTGTTTGAATCCACAATTCGCCATTGAAGTCCGGGTATAACGGTGCCGATTGAACCGGGACGGGATTTTCCGAAGGGGTTTATTGTGACTATCGGACTTGCCTCCGATAATCCGTAAACTTCCGCTATAACCTTATCGAATTTTTCGGTGAAATCCTCCGCAACTTTTCTTGGCAGAGCCGTTCCCGCGCTTATGACAAGCCTTAACGACTCCATATCCTCTTTTTTTGCGAGCTTTGTCACCAAACTGCATATAGAGGGCACCAAGTAGAAATCCGTTATTTTCAGCGTCCGCACGGTTTCAATGGTTTCTTTGGGCGTAAAGGAATCAAGCACAGCCACCGACGCGCCGGAAAAAAATGTATAAAGTACGGCGCAGGTCCAGCCGAAACAATGATACATAGGAAGTACGCAAAGCACTCTATGGGTGCTGTTGGTCTTTAAATCCCGTATCTGTTCCAAATTCGATATCAAATTGTTGTGGGAAAGCACCGCGCCTTTGGGAAGTCCCGTGGTTCCCGACGTGTATATGATAGTTACGGGATTATCCTCTTTAAAATCCATAGAGAGGGGCGGCGCTTCGCTGAAAGAACCCGTGGCGTAAGAATTTATGTCGGCTTGCAACAGCTTTGTGTCGCAACCAAGCGACAAAAGGGCGGCGGTTAGATCCAAGTCCTCGTAAGTCAGAAGCACTTGTATGCCCGCGTCTTTTATAATGTACGCAATTTCCCTAGTCTTTAGCTGAAAATTTATCGGCACCGCGATAGCGCCAAGGGCGGCTATGCCAAAATATGCGTAGATAAACTCTGCGCTGTTCCTTGAAAATATTCCGACCCTATCCCCTTGACGCACTCCGTCTGCGTAGAGATGATCCCGATAATCCCTGACTTTCCTGTTAAACTCCCCGTAAGTTATCTCCCGACCCTTATCTATTATAGCGACGGCGTTTGCCGCGCCCTTTCTCGTCAGTTCATGCACAAACATTTTTGTTCCCTCCCGTCGATTTTTTAGTTTGGCAGGGGAATCCCGTTAAGTCTGCCGATTTCCGCAATACGTTCCACCGAATATTTTGATACTTGCGATATAAGAGACAGCGGTTGTTTAGCTTTCAAAAGTTCCAGTACCATACTGCTTTTGCCTTCTTCTTGTCCTTTATCTATTCCTTTTTTCATTGCCTCTTCCTGCCAATAGAATTTTGCATCATCAATATTCCATTCATCAATTGCCATATGAAAAACCTCCTCAGCGTATTCATTTAAATAATTCCTCATAATTCCGCATTCAATACAATTTTGAACGGCATTTTTTATTGCTTCGTCGGTAGTTTTGTTTGTTTTTTGATATACATGATGTTTTGTCCATAAGTTCACCTGCTTTTTCAGAAAGATCAACATTCGTTCAAGCCTACCCTTCCCGTTGTATATTTGTAAACTTGGTGTATTCCTTTCTGAAGTAGAGTTCCACGTTGCCTATGGGACCGTTGCGGTGTTTGGCTATTATAATATCGGTGATGTTTTTGCGTTCGGTTGCCTCGTCGTAATAATCTTCACGATACAAGAACATCACAAGGTCGGCGTCTTGCTCTAAAGAACCCGATTCCCTCAAATCCGAAAGCATGGGGCGCTTTACCGTGCGCGACTCAACGCCGCGGCTAAGCTGAGAAAGCGCAATAACAGGCACGTTTAATTCCCTTGCCAGCGCTTTTAGTGACCTTGAGATTTCAGAGATTTCCTGTTGACGGTTATCCCCTTTAGACGCGGTTCTTCCTTGCATAAGTTGCAGATAATCTATAATGATAAGGTCAAGTCCCGCTTCGGCTTTAAGCCGCCTTGCCTTGCCCCTTAAATCCATAATGCTGATTCCCGGCGTATCGTCGATGTAAAGCTGCATCTTAGAAAGGGTATCCGCCGTCTTCACCACGTTGTCCCAATCGCCGTCTTGAAGGTCGCCTGTTCTGAGCCGCTGGGAATCGAGGGAACCTTCGGAGGCTATCATACGGCTGACAAGCTGATCTTTGCTCATTTCAAGGGAGAAGAAAGCCACCACTTTATCCGCTCTTGCAACATTTGCGGCGATATTTAACACAAAGGCAGTTTTACCCATAGAAGGACGGGCGGCTATCAAAATCAAATCCGAAGCCTGCAACCCGTTGGTAATGATGTCAAGCTGGGTAAAGTTTGTCCTAAGCCCCGTAAATCCGCCTTTATGGTCGTAATTATACGAAATACGGTCAACAGCTTCAAGCAGGGCGGTCTTCACATGGGTAAAATCTCTGCCGCCATGCCCCCTTGCCACGGCCAAAATCTTTTGCTCCGCGTCGTCCATTATGTCCGCCACGTCTTCTTCGTCGTTATACGCCTTGGAAGCGATAATTGTCGCCGCATCTATAAGCCGCCTCAAATCGGCTTTTTCTCTCACTATCTTGGCGTGAAACGACACGTTGGCGGCGGTTGGCACGCTGTTTGCAATCGCCGCCACGAAGGTTACGCCGCCCACCTTTTCAAGTTCCTTTTTCTTTCTTAGGGACTCTATTACGGTCACAATGTCTATCGCCTCATGCTCGTAAAAGAGTTCCTGCATGGTTTTATAGAGTAGCCGGTTCGCTTCCCTGTAAAAATCGTCCGGCGTCAATATTTCGCTTACGGTTGAAAAGGCTTCTTCCTTTATCATTATTGCGCCAAGCACCGCTTCTTCCGCTTCTAAATTCTGCGGCGGCATCCTGTTTGCCATACGTTACTCCCCTATTCTCTCCAGCTTTCGCCGGTTTTGTAATCAATGCCCACGCCGGGTTGGACATTGTAGCAATAAACGCAAAACTCAAGTTTGTTGTCTTCTACGGATTTTGCCTCCATCAAAACGCCGGAAGCCACAAGATTTTCACCGTCGTAAACGGGAGTTACCCGATACATGGCGTGGTTTTTCGAACTCTTGACGTATTTGGAAACTTCCTGCTCGAAAGGCAACATCGCTTCGGTGTTAAAATATCTGGTTCCGGTTATAAGATTTTTCTCATTGGCGTCTTCGCCCGCCAACATATGGGCTATTAAATGGCAGCGGTTATAGAGATATTTGTCTTTTATAAGGTCGTCGTAACGAACGGTATGCCAGCCGGGCGGCTTTATTTGTCCGATTTTGCCGCGCTTTTCGGTGGGCATGATTTCAACTCCCACGCAGGCAAAGGCGACTCCCGGACGACCCAATCTGTCTAAATCGCTGTATTTTTCAAAGGCTTTGGATGTTATTTCCGATTCTTTAAAATAAGGTTTGTTATTGTTTACCGTAACATAAGGCTTTCCCGAAAAAGGAGGGATTTTTGAGAGAAGCTCCGCATTGGTGGGAATTTTTGCTTCAGTAGCGTCTTTTGCGGTCTCCGACGCTTTTGCCGATAAGGTTTGCTCAAGCGCTTCCTTACTTGTCTTTGAAGCCTCGTTTTCCGCCTTATTGCCGCCGCAACCGCTTAAAAAGAGCGTTAAAGACATCACGAAGCATATAATCAACTTGATAAAATTCAAAAAAATCTCCTCCTTCAAGACTATTGCCTAATCCATAAAAAAATGATAAACTATGAAAATATTACTCAGACTGTAGACAAATCAATAAATATCGTGCTCTTCACGGCTCTCCCTCCGCCCTTCGGGCACCTCCCTCTAGGAGGGAGGCACTCGGATTGCGACTTTTGAGCCAAAAAATTTCAATATTTCTCAAACCAAGCCCCCC
>JAGBMX010000026.1 GCA_017634675.1 Selenomonadaceae bacterium
ACTGAGCCCCACTCTTAGAGGGGGGTAGGGGGGAGTGTCCCTTGAAATTGGAAGTAACAATAATAAGTCTACAGTCTGACCCCCACCTAAGAGGTGGGGGACATCTAGTCTTGTTATATATCCACAAAATGAGAAATCAGAGAGCCTCCCCTGAAAGGGGAGGTGCCCGAAGGGCGGAGGGGTCGACCATGAAGAGCGCTATTTTTTTTTGTACTACCCGTGAATAGTAACAGAAAAGAAAGTAAAATTTAACAAAAAACGCATCCTTTTTGTAACGGTAGTTATACAAAGCGGATGCGTTTTTCATATATACAGGGGGGTTCTTATGTCCAAACTGTACGGTTACGCAAGAGTGTCTACCGCGGAACAAAATACTGACAGACAAATTATATCCTTAACTAAATTTGGGGTATCGAGAGAAAATATTTTTGCCGAAAAACAGAGCGGGAAAGACTTCAAACGTCCCAAATATAATAAACTTATATCAAAGCTCCGCCCCAAAGACGCTATCGTTCTTTCAAGTCTTGACCGTTTGGGGCGCAACTATAATGAAATTATCGAGCAGTGGCGTATAATTACCAACGAGAAGAAAGCCGATATTATCATACTCGATATGAAACTTTTAGATACGCGCAGCGAATATGATTTGATAGAGTCGCTCATTAGCGCTGTCGTTTTAAAAATCCTTTCCTATGTCGCAGAGAAAGAGAGAGAAAACATAATAACAAGGCAAAAAGAGGGGATAGACGTTGCTAAGGCTAGGGGAGTGAAGTTTGGTCGTCCTAAAATCGAGCGACCTAAAAATTTTATCACAGTTTATCGCAAATGGAAAAACAAAGAAATAACCTCTAGAAAAGCCGCAGAGATAATGAAAGTATCACACACTACTTTTTTAAAGTGGGGCAAACAGTTTGAAGGCGTAGAAATCATAAAGAAATCCGGTAAAGAAGAGAAAAATAAGGATTTAGGCGCAAAACGCATAGGTAAAAATTACGGTTATATGAGAGTCTCCACAAAGGAACAAAACGAGGACAGACAACGAATCGCACTTACGGAGGCGGGAGTGCCGACAAAAAACATCTTTATGGATAAACAAAGTGGCAAAGATTTTAATCGCCCCGCTTACAAGAAACTTGTAAAAAAATTAAAGCCCGATGATACTCTTGTGGTTAATATCAAGACCCCGTATTTGATACAATCAAACCATTACAACGATTATACTGTCCACGATTATGCACAGTGTGCAAATTATCGAAAATAATCGTTGGTAAAGTTTATCAAGGCTTATTGTACGGGCTTTGTGGAAATTTATGAAAAAAAATGGCGCAGCCAAAGCCACGCCTAGGATTTTCTCAATCATATGAAATTTGCTGCTCGTTACGCCGTAACGCCATCGTCCATAGTGTATCCTTCCAAGGAATTTTCCTTGACTTGGATGCAAACGTAACCGAGAGGGGAATTTTCTGCCGCAAAGAACTGTCTTCTTGCGACGGGCGCAATGCGAAGCCAATCACCAACGGTTAACTCCACCGTCTCGCCATCGATGACGGCTTTTCCTCGACCTGCCGTGATGAAATATATCTCCTCATTCTTCTTGTGATAATGGACGAAGGGAACGCTCGCCCCTGCCTCGAGTTTGTTAACGCTTATCTCCGCTCCCGTCAAAGAGAGCTTGTCGTGAAGCTCCGTTCTGCTTTCGTTCATCGGTACGCTTACTTTGCTAAAATTAGCCATAGGGAATCCCTCCATACATATAGAATCAAAGGGTATATTCTTTCAGACCCTCTTTGTAGCTGAATGTCCGAATCTCCTTGACCTCGATATAAAAGACGCGGAAGGATTCATGCGCAGGATTTCCGTCGTAAAGATCCTGCACCTGTTTGGGTAAAAGACTGATCGCTCGTTTTTTTGCCTCCATGTCATCTACAAAAGCAACATCTCCGTTGAAGGACAACACGGGGGAAAACTTGTTTTCCAAACAAAACGATGCTTTGGGATGGTTAACGAGCTGCTGCCCCACCGGCTTTTGCGCCCCCGTGGAGAAGAACAGCTTATTGCCCTCCGTCCACAGAACCTGAAATGCCCGTGTCCTCGGGCCATCATCGCTAACAGTCGCTAAAATCCCTATCGGACGCTTGCTTAGTATGTCTTCAAATTGCATTACAAAACATTCTCCTCTCAGTTCGTACATGAAAATCAAGAGCCGACTTGATCACCACCTGAAAATTCTTCACAGACTTCCCACATTTCGTGTGTCAGGTGAGCCATTTTCTCCTTGCCAATGATGTGACAAATGCTTTCGAGCAGGTTTTCAATACACTCATCAATGCCTTGGCAGGTTTGACGCCCTTCCTCCGTCAGAAAAACATAAGCCGTTTTCCACTCGTGTTCCCGTCGCAGTTTTCCCTGTTTTACAAGGCGGTCTACGAATCGCGTGCAGGTTGACGGAGCTATATCCAGCTTTTTGCACAAATCGGTTTGGCTGATGCCGTCATATTGATTGACAATAATCAGAAGATAGACATAGGGCACCCCAATGCCCAAAGGCTTAAAGGTTTCTTCCGCTTTTCGACGCAAGATATTGGAAAGTCGATTGGAAGTGAAAAACATACACTTTGACAGTATGGTTTCGTTTGCTTGCACCATTGCCCTCCCTTCGTTTGTATATGCAAATAATAACACAACACACATCTTCCTGTCAACGAAATTTTGGGCTAGGATGAGGCGAGCGCTTCCATCAATACGCTCACATTCGGACATTTCTCATAATAGAAAAATCGGCGCAACCTAAGCCACGCCGAATATTATGTCGTTTTTTCGTTGTCGTTCCCTGCTATTCGATGTAGTGAACACGGGATTCATCATGGCGATCTTGCTGGGGATTTTTCTTTGCCGGATAGCCGAAGGGAACAATAGTAAATACGGACAGCGAGTCAGGCAAATGGATAGCATCTGCCGCTTTTTCCATTCTCTCGGAGAAGGGAGCCACACCTAACATCACACCGCCCAAGAGTATCGACAGGCTTGGAAGAAATTATAGGGAAATACTTGAAGAGTGGCGCATTATCACAAAAGAGAAAAGGGCGAATATAAATATTCTCGATATGCCTCTTTTAAATTCAAATCAAGATAAAGACCTTATCGGCACGGTTATATCGGACATCGTGCTTCAACTTTTGTCCTATGTCGCCGAAACGGAGCGCAACTTTATACGTCAGCGTCAAGCGGAAGGTATAGCCGCAGCTAAGGCTCGCGGCATCAAATTCGGTAGAGAGAGTAAGAAAAAACCGCCGCAGTTTGTATCGTTAAGAGAAAAATGGCTCAGAGGAGAAATCTCCGCAAGAGAATCGGGACGAATTTTAAATATAACTCACAACACTTTTATTAAGTGGGCTAGAGGGTGATTTACTGGAAATAAATTTAAACTTTATTAACCATCGTCAAAATAGAAAAACAGGGTTTATTACTGTGAGTAATTATACTATATAACTCCTTGATAGACAAGGTTTTAATGAAATTTTAATCGACGCTCATATATGATATATTTTGTAAAAATTTGTTGGAAATTTAATCTTACTTTATTAACCGTTAGCCATAATGCTTTAAAACACAAGGGAGCAACACATTTTGTTAAGGCGGTGATTTTTATGCCGATGACTGTTATGAACAACCATGCGGCGATTATGGCTCTTGGGGAACTTAATAAGAACAATAACAGACTCGCTAAGGATTTGAAAAAGGTTTTCACAGGTACAAGAATAACGGAAGCGGCAGACGGCGCATCGGATTATGCGATTAGCGAGAAAATGCGAGCAAAAATTCGCAGCCTTTCACAGGATATTAAAAATGTTCAAAATGGGCGTTCGCTTTTAAAGACGGGCTTGGGCGGTATAGACGATATTGTTGATGAATTGCGCTGCCTTAAAGAGTTGGCTCTAAATTCTTGCAACGATCATAATACTGATATTGACAGAGGCGTCTTACAGAAAGAATTCGACGCAAGAAAGGCGCATATAGAGAGCATTGCAACCGATACGAATTTTAACGGCATCCACCTTTTGGACGGACGCTGGAAAAGAAAACGATACGATGAAAAAAATGAAATAAAAGAGCGGCTTATCGGGCAATCCATTGAAAAAAACATAACCGTAGGTCCAAGCGAATTTGAAACATTAGCCCCTATCATAACAACAAAAACATTAGAGCCTGTCATAACTGAAAATTCTACCGAAATAAAATATACTTCGAAAACGGAGGTAAAAAATAGCAAAGAAGAAAGCGAGCCTATTATCTATACAACAACCATATCAAATTCTTACAAAGAAAATACGACTACAACTGTTTCCAGCGATAAAAATGTTTCAGAACCAATAATCACCCAAAATGGCAACAGGCGTAAAGTGGTTACAACCGAAACCATAGCATCACGAAAAGTTAAATCTACAAGTCAAATCGAAACAGAAACAACTACCGTCACAACACAAAAATCAATTACGGATATTATAGCGGAAAATATTAAGGAAACAGTACCCGCTGAGGTTAAGATTATAACAAAAGGAACTACTTCAATAACCGAAGATGGTGTATATGAGTTTGCGCCGGATTATACGGGAACCCTTTCCGTATCTGCAAAAAATGTACAGCTTAACGGCCCTTCAAGCGAAGAAACGCTTAATGATGTATATGTAGTGGATAAAGGAGTAGACGATCTATATATAAAAAATCTGAAAATAAACAACAGTAAGGATAACAATATTATAAAATTTGACTCTTCCACTTCAAACAAGCTTCATGTGCTTGGGAATAATTCGTTTACTTCATCGTTAAGTATGACGAATAAAGCTTGTATCAATGCGGGAGGTGGAATAACAATAGTCGGTAATGGCGCCCTCAATTTTGTTTTAAATGGAATTTCCAACGGAGCGGCTATTGGTAGTGATTACAAAGGAAAATGCGGAAATATTGATATCGGGCAACAAACAAAAATTTCTATTGCATACACCAAGCTATTACAGTACAGTTCCGCTATCGGCAGCGGCGAATACGGTGTGTGCGGAGATATAAGTTTAGGTAAAGATTCTCGTATAAATGTAAGTTACGTTCAAGACGATAGTAAGATATTTTTTCCAAATGGAGCCACTATAGGTTGCGGTCCCTTTGCAAGTTGCGGTAATATAACCGCATATTCAGGAGCTAATATCGAAACTAACGGAGGGTGGGAGCCTATTATGGGAATGGGGCTACACCGCGCTAATAATTCCACTTATTGTAAAGATATTGTTATTTATTCCGATGTAAAAATAAATGCAACGGTTTGTGGTACATCTAAAATATGCATAGGAATCAGTCATCCGTTTTCTGTCGGCGAAACTTCCGTAAAATGTTCTATGGGGAGTATAACTATCTACTCATACCCTAACGAGAACATAATATTAAATACGCCGGAGGATCCCTCAGCCGAAAAGATAGGCGCTGCACATACTTGTCAGGTTCATCCTACGTCTGTAAATCTTCTTTCCGATTATAATTACACTGAAGGCGGCGTACTTGATTTAAGTGAAATGTCATCTACTTCGGTGGTAAATGAGTTTTGGGAGGTAACTAAAATCTTAACTGATGAAAATACGGTTGAAACAACAATTACAGAATCTAGAACAACTAACAACGAAATTTTTGACGAAATGGAAAATATTGTTATTACATCAGTTTATGAGAAGTATGCTGAAAAGGACGATAAAAATTATAAACCTCTCGTTATCCACACAGGAACAAAGGCGAATGTCAACAAGACAATTTATATTGAGGATATGCGCCTTGACGCTCTTGGCATTAAAGATACCGAAATAATACCTAGGGAAAAAGCGCAAGAGAGCCTTGAAATTATAGACGCTGCGATAAACTACGCCTTAGACCAAGCAACAAATTTAGGCGCATATTATAACGAACTTGAATTTACCGAAAGCAACCTGACGAACGCAACCGAAAACACAGTCGCCTCCGAAAGCATGATTCGAGACGCAGATATGGCAAGAGCGATGGTGAGCTATACTAAAAACAATATACTTTCCCAGGCGACGCAAAGTATGCTTGCCCAAGCCAATCAAAATGCGGGCAGTGTTGTCGGCTTGTTGCAGCGATAAAAAAGGCTCCAGCCTTTTGGAGGCGAAGAGCCATTAGGAATGGTTTAATCTGTGAAAAGAGGGGTTGAATAATATCTGTCCCCGCTGTCGGGAAGAAGGGCAACGATTACTTTTCCCGCATTTTCGGGTTTTTTGGCGTATTCTATCGCGGCAAAGAGAGCTGCGCCGGAGGAAATGCCCACGGATATTCCCTCTTTTTTCGCCAAAAGTTTCGCCGTTTCAAATGCGTCTTCATGCGAGGCTTTGAAAATTTCATCGTAGATTTCAGTGTTTAAAGTGTCGGGTATAAATCCCGCGCCGATTCCTTGGATTTTGTGTGGTCCCGGATTGCCGCCGGATATGACGGGAGAATCTTTTGGTTCTAAGGCGACGATTTTTATGTTGGGATTTTGCTCTTTAAGATATTCGCCAACGCCGGATAACGTTCCGCCGGTTCCGACTCCTGCAATAAAAATGTCTACCTTGCCGTCCGTATCTTTCCAGATTTCTGGGCCTGTAGTCGCTTTGTGCATGGCGGGATTTGCGGGATTGACGAATTGCCCGGGTATAAAGCTGTTTGGAATTTCCTTCGCTAATTCCTCAGCCTTTGCGATAGCGCCTTTCATGCCTTTGGCTCCGTCCGTTAAAACCAATTCTGCGCCGTAGGCTTTTAAAATGTTGCGGCGCTCCACGCTCATGGTTTCGGGCATGGTAAGAATAATGCGATACCCTTTTGCGGCGGCGATGGAAGCAAGTCCTATACCGGTGTTGCCGGAGGTTGGTTCTATGATGACGGAATCGCTTTTCAAGAGTCCCTTAGCCTCCGCATCTTCAATCATGGCTTTCGCTATTCTGTCCTTTACGCTGCCGGCGGGATTAAAATACTCAAGTTTTATAAGCACCGTAGCTTTTAAGTTTAATTCTTTTTCAAGATTTATCGGTTCAACCAAAGGAGTGTTGCCGATAAGTTCCAATGCACCTTTGTAAATTTTTGACATAATATACCTGCTTTCTTGTTATTTTATGGCTGCGAATCCGTTTTCCAAATCCGCTATAATATCGTCTATATGCTCCGTACCGATGGAGAGTCTGATAGTGTTGGGATAAATCCCTTGGTCGGCAAGTTCTTCGACGGAAAGTTGCGAATGAGTGGTAGTCGCCGGGTGAATGACGAGACTCTTTACATCCGCAACATTGGCGAGCAACGAAAATATTTTTAGGTTGTCGATAAATTTCCACGCCTCTTCCAATCCGCCTTTGATATTAAATGTAAAAATAGAACCGCCGCCGTTCGGGAAATATTTTTCGTACAAAGCGTGATCGGGATGCGTTGAAAGCGATGGATGGTTAACCGATTCGACTTTGGGATGATTTTTTAAAAACGTCACAACCTTTTTGGTGTTTTCGGCGTGTCGCTCTAAGCGAAGCGAAAGAGTTTCCGTACCCTGCAAAAGCAGAAAAGCGTTGAAAGGGGAAATGGTTGCGCCGGTGTCCCTAAGCAAAATCGCCCTAATATACGTCACAAATGCGGCGGACTTTACGGCTTCATAGAACGAAACGCCGTGATAGCTTGGGTTTGGCGCAGCTATGTTCGGATATTTACCGCTTTTGCTCCAATCGAAATTCCCCGATTCAACGATAACCCCGCCTAAGGTTGTTCCGTGTCCTCCGATAAACTTTGTGGCGGAATGCACCACTATATCGGCTCCGTGTTCGATGGGACGAATTAGATATGGAGTGCCGAATGTGTTGTCTATTACAACCGGCAGATTATGTTTATGAGCAATTTCCGCAACAGCGTCGATGTCTGGAATGTCGCTGTTGGGGTTGCCAAGGGTTTCAAGAAAGACGGCTCTGGTATCCTCCGTAATCGCGTCTTCTATTTCAGACAGATTATGAATATCGACAAAAGTAGTTTTAATGCCGTATTGAGGCAGGGTGTGGGCGAGGAGATTAAATGTGCCGCCGTAAATGGTTTTTTGGGCTACGATATGCCCGTTGTTTGCCGCAAGAGCTTGTATAGCGTAGGTAATAGCGGCGGCGCCCGAAGCCGTAGCGAGCGCCGCGCTGCCGCCTTCAAGCGCGGCGATTCTCTTTTCAAACACGTCTTGAGTGGAATTTGTAAGCCGTCCGTAGATGTTCCCCGCATCGGCCAATCCGAAACGATCTGCGGCGTGTTTGCTGTTGTGAAAAACATACGAAGTGGTCTGATAAATGGGAACGGCTCTAGAATCCGTTGCAGGGTCGGCGGTTTCTTGACCGACGTGGAGTTGCAGCGTTTCAAATTTATAATTGCTCATAATTAGTTCATCCTTTCAGATTATATTGCTTTTCACCAATTGTTACAATAGGAAAATTTACGAGAATTTAAAATGCCATAATTATACAGCGTTTCCCGTTCTCTCGCTATAATCCTTCAATGCGGCTAAAATAGCTTCTTCCGCCAAAACGCTGCAATGCATCTTGTGCGGCGGCATACCGTCCAAAGCCTCCGCCACGGCTTTGTTTGTAAGCTGCTTTACTTCGCCCAACGGTTTGCCTTTAATGAGTTCCGTAGCCATGGAACTTGAAGCTATGGCGCTGCCGCAACCGAAGGTTTCAAACTTTGCATCCTCAACCACATTGTTGTTTATTTTAAGATATATCTTCATTATGTCGCCGCATTTGGCGTTGCCGACTTCGCCGACTCCGTCGGCGTTTTCTATTGAACCCACGTTTCTTGGATGGCGGAAATGATCCATAAGTTTTTCACTGTATAAAGCCATAAAATTATCCCCTTTACAATATAAATTCTTTCTTGCCCGTCGTCAAATCTTTCCAAAGAGGCGAGAAACTCCTTAAATATTCGACAGTTTCCGTTACGGAGCGAATGATGTAATCCGCATCCTTTTCGGTAATGGTTTCGTCGATACTGAGACGAAGGGAACCGTGCGCCACGTCGTGGACTCTCCCGATTGCAAGCAGCACATGACTTGGATCAAGAGAGCCGGAGGTACACGCGGAGCCTGACGATGCGCAAATTCCTTTATCGTCCAACAACAATAGCAACGATTCGCCTTCAACTCCCTCAAAACAAAAGCTGATATTTCCAGGCAACCTGTTTGTCGTATCGCCGTTTAGCGCAGAATGTGGAATTTTTGAAAGTCCCTCTATTATTCTGTTTCGGATTTTGGAAATATGCTCCTTATTTTCTGAGATTTTTTCACTCGCTTCCTTTAGCGCAACGGCGGCGGCGGCTATACCCGGTACGTTTTCCGTCCCCGCTCGTTTGCCTCGCTCTTGCGCGCCGCCTTCGATGATGTTAGAGAGGTTAATCCCCGTTTTTGCATATAGAAAGCCTACGCCTTTAGGTCCTTTAAACTTGTGCGCGGAGGCGGAAAGCATATCTATGTTTTCTGTATTTACATTTATGGGAATATGCCCAACGGCTTGCACAGCGTCCGTGTGAAAGAGGACGTTCTTTTTTTTGCAAATCTCGCCGATTTCCTTTATTGGCTGAATGGTACCGATTTCGTTGTTGGCGTACATAACCGTAACAAGGCAAGTGTTGTCTTTTATGCTTGCTTCGACTTCTTTAGGAATAATAATTCCGTTTGAATGAACGTCCAATAGCGTAATGTCGAATCCTTCGCGTTTTAATTTATGAAGAGTATGGAGCACGGCGTGATGTTCAAAGGCGGTCGATACGATATGGGTTTTTCCGTTTGCCTTGCCGATTGCCGCAGCGGAAAGTATCGCCTGATTGTCCGCTTCGCTGCCGCCTGATGTAAATATTATCTCGGTTTCCTTGCAACCGATTACGTTCGCTGTATCCTTTCTGGCTTTCTCCAAAATCTCTTTCGCATTTTGCCCGAAACCGTAAAGGCTCGACGCATTGCCCCAATTTTCGTTCATTAAAGCAACCATCGTATTTATCGCCGCTTCGCTCATCTTCGAAGTAGCGGCGTTATCGGCATAAATCATCGGTTAAATCTCCTTTCAAAAATAATATGGACTTATTATAATTATATTTACCTAGCTTGTCAATAGGCGAATATAATTCTTGTCGGCGCAGTTAAAAACTTATTGTTACTATTCACGGGTAATACAACATAGTGGTGCGAAAGGTGAATTAGTGCCGTTCATGGTCGACCTCTCCACCGCTTCGCGGTCCCCCTCCCCTTTCAGGGGAGGCAACGTGAAAGTGACTTTTCTATTATATATCCACAAAATGAGAAATCGGAGAGCCTCCCCTGAAAGGGGAGGTGCCCGAAGGGCAGAGGGGTTGACCGTGAAGAGCAATATTTTTCTTTTTTTACTACCCGTGAATAGTAACAACTTATTTTTTATCAAATCATTTATGAAAGATTTCAAAACGTAGGAAAAGTTTTTATTGATTGTTTCACAAAATTTTATATAATCGTATGTAAAAAATCACATTTTTATAAATCATTATAATTTTCACCCCATAGCGGTCATCAACCAGGGTACTTCGGGAGGGCATGACCCCTCGCTCCGTTCCTTTGATATTGTTCTGGGAGCAAAGACCTTCGATGCCAGCGCATGGATTAGTCGTGTGGAGAGCAGAGGCGCAGCGTGTCAGCGGTATGTTCTCGCCGTAATCAAATCTTATGCTGAGCGTAAAGTCAAAATGTAGCTTATTTTAATTTTGAGTAATTTTGCCTTCGTACAAAGCCTCCCTCTTGACATTTCGCAAATTTTTGCATAAAGTATTAGCTGGGTTTGTGTACGCTGTATTCAAGCGTATCATTCCGAAAATTTACAGCTGAATTTTTATATAAATAAACAGAGGCGATAAAATGAAAATCGGTATTATAAGCGATACTCACGGTCACGAGGGACGATTTAATTTGGCTTACGAGAAATTTTTCTCGGATGCGGATATGATTTTGCACGCAGGAGACGTGCTTTATCACGGACCTAGGAACAAGATGCTCGGGGACTATAATCCTGCGGCGCTTTCGGAACGCATCAATAATTTAAAAATGCCCATAGTAATCGCGCGTGGAAATTGCGATTCGGAAGTGGACGCTATGGTTATAAACGCCCCTCTTGAAGCGCCTTACGCTCATGTGAGCATAGGAGGACTTCGCATTGTCGTGACTCACGGACATCTTGTGGAAGACGACGAGGCTAAAGACGAGATGGCGGCGCATTTAAAAGCCGATATTTTTATAACTGGTCACATTCATCAAACTGTTTTGGAAAAACGGGGAAACACAGTGTTTATAAATCCCGGTTCGCCGTCTTTGTCCAAACGAACAGACGGACGTTCCACAGTGGCGACGCTTACCGAAAACGAGGTCAGAATTTATGATATAGATACGGGAGAAATTTTGCAGGAGTTGAAATTGAAATAATGGAGGATATACTGGTAAAAGCCGTGGCAAAGGGAGTCCGCGCCTATGGTATCGTTTCGACCGGAGTCGTAAGGGAAGCCGTAAGACGGCATAAACTTTCATCTCTTGCCGCCGCCGCTTTGGGCAGGACCATGACGGGAGCTTTGCTCCTCTCTCAGACCTTGAAAAATAAAGAAGCCGTCACCTTAAAAATCGCAGGAGACGGTCCGTTGGGAAAGATTACCGCCGATGCGACTCCCGAAGGCGCTGTTAGAGGATTCGTAGAAAATCCTTCGCTTGAATTGCCGCTGAATTCTGCGGGTAAATTGGACGTTGGCAGAGGGGTCGGCAAAGGGTTCTTATTTCTAACGAGATTTACGGGATTAAAAGAGCCGGTAACGGGGAGCGCAGAACTTGTCACGGGCGAAATAGCGGAGGACATTACGAATTATCTCTATGTCTCGGAGCAAACCCCGTCTAGCGTAGGACTTGGCGTTTTGATGGATAAGGACGGGGACTGCAACGCCGCCGGCGGTTTCTTTTTGCAAACCCTTCCCGATATTGACGAAGATACCCTTTTAATTATAGAGGAAAACATAAAAAATCTGCCAGCGGTATCTACTCTTATAGACGAAGGAGCAGACGGAGAAGCAATACTAAAGCTGCTCTTAAAAGGCGTCGATGATTTTGAGCTTCTGACAAAAACCAACGTGGCTTTTCGCTGTCAATGCAAGAGAGAACGCATAGAAGAAGTATTGATTTCAACGGGGGAAAAAGAGTTGAAATCCCTGATAGCGGACGGACACGCAGAGGTTGTGTGTCATTTTTGCGGCGAAAAATACGAATTCAACAAAGAAGATTTAGAAATGTTATTAAGAGTCGCTGTAAAAGCAAAAGAAATAAAAAAAGGAAACATAAACACCCTGTAAGGAGCGGATTATGGAATTTAAACCGATAACAAGGGAGGATAAGCCTCTTTTTGACAGATATTACGGCAGAGGTTATTATGAAAACGGTCATTTTAACTTTACGAATCTGTACATGTGGCGAAACCCTTACGATATATGCAAATGCGAAGCGGATGGGGTTTTATACCTAACGGCGAAATGGGACGGAAAGATGATGGCGTTGCAGCCCGTCGGTCCCGCCGAAAAAATGGAAACGGCGATTTTAAATTATGTGGAGTACTTTAGGGAAATAAATCAGCCTCTGGTGTTTGAGGGAATTGAACGGTCTTTTGCGGAGATTTTAAGGAATTGCGACAAATTTTCCTTTGAGGTGACGGAGGATAGGGATTCCTTCGATTATGTGTATTTAGCGGAAAACTTGATAAAACTTGCGGGGAGAAAGTTCCACTCGAAGAAGAATCATCTTAACGCCTTTAGGAAAATGTACCCGCAGGCTGAATACTTGCCCATTACGGAAGATATAATTACGCTTTGCAAATTAGAGCTTAACGGTTGGTACAAAAAGCGCATACAAGACGAGGCGGACGATCCGTTTATCGGATATGAGAGAGCCGCTATCATTGAAATTATGAATAATTTTGCCTATTTTAATTTAAAGGGCGGCGCAATACGGCTTGACGGGCGAATTATCGCTTTCACATTCGGCGAAAAACTCAATAAGGACACGGCCGTTATTCATGTGGAAAAAGCCGACCCGGATATAAGAGGCGCATATCCGGCTATCAACCAAGGTTTTGTGGAACACGAGTGGTCGGACTGCACATATATAAATCGCGAGGAGGATATGGGCATACCAAACCTCAGAAAGGCGAAGGAGTCGTATCATCCCGTAAAAATGATAGAAAAATATACGGCGAAATTAAAATAAAAAAGCCGCAAAATCAGGAAAAAACTGGCAATAAATGATATAACTAAAAAAGTTAATTGGGAGTCCAGAGGGGCGAAGCTCCTTTGGCAGGGTGCAGGGGTGGCGCCCCTGCCGAGGTTTGGGGCGGAGCCCCGACAAAAAGAAGGAAGTTTTTCTGTGGATAAAGAGATAGGATTTCGGGATAGGGATGAAGCTTTGGCGGTGCTTGGAGAGCGGGACGAATTTATAAACATTTTGTCCCGCGCTTTTGCGTGCAAAATAGCGAGCAGGGGAGACTCCGTCGTGCTTGCCGGCGAGGATGCAAATAGGGCGGCTAAGGTTTTGGATGAACTCAAATTTCTTTATCGACAGGGAATGAAGATAACGGCGCATGAGGTAAATTATGCGGTTGAATTGGTAAAGAGCGGCGACGTGGAACAGCTTCACGAGCTTTTTGCCGATACGATTTTGGTGACGGCAAAGGGCAAGCATATCAGGCCAAAGACCTTGGGACAGCGGGATTATTTGGAGGTTATAAGGAAAAACGACATAACTTTCGGGATAGGCCCCGCAGGTACGGGGAAAACCTATTTGGCGGTTGTAACGGCTGTGGCGGCGTTAAGAAGGAAGGAACTCTCAAGGATAGTGCTGACGCGTCCCGCCGTTGAAGCGGGGGAAAGACTTGGATTTTTGCCCGGGGATTTGCAGGAGAAGGTTGACCCGTATTTAAGGCCATTGTACGACGCGCTGTCGGATATTTTGGGCAGCGATTTGTTTCAAAAGTTTATGTCGAGAAATATTATAGAGATAGCGCCGCTTGCGTATATGCGGGGGCGCACCTTGGAGGACGCGTTTATCATACTGGACGAGGCGCAAAATACCACGTCTAACCAAATGAAGATGTTTTTGACGAGGTTGGGGCTTAACGCAAAAATGGTGATAACGGGGGATTTGTCGCAGATTGATTTGCCAAGGGGACAAAAGAGCGGACTTGATGAAGCTGTCCATATTTTAAAAGGCATAGAAAGAATAGGCGTACACGAATTCGAATCCAAAGACGTTATACGAAACCCCGTGGTGGCAAGAATAGTGGAAGCGTACGAAAAGTATGAAGGATGAAACATAATGAAGATATATTACGGAATACTCCCCAAGGATATGGTTGTGGATAGCGAGATTGAAAGTACGGTTCGGCTTGCGATTGAAAAAGTGGGGGAACTTTACAACGAAACGGGCAGCGAGGTTAGCGTCACCATTACGAACGACGAGGAAATCCATAAATTAAACAAGAAATATAGAGGTATAGACAGGCCGACGGACGTGCTTTCCTTCGCTTTTAGGGAAAGCGAAGACGATTTGGATGCGGAGAATTTGGGTGAAATTATAATTTCTCTGCCAAAAGCAACGGCGCAGGCGGAGGAATACGGTCATTCGTTAAAACGGGAAACAGCTTTTTTGACGGTACACGGTATGCTGCATTTATTGGGGTATGACCATATTGAGGAAAAAGACCAAGAAGAAATGGAAAACGAACAGCGAATAGTAATGAAAGAGTTAAATATTTCAAGGGAAGATTAAAAAATTATTAAAGTTTTCAGACTGTAGAATTATTAATGAAATTACAATAAAATTTGTGCGCTTCATGGTACTCCCTCCGCCCTTCGGGCACCTCCCTCTAGGAGGGAGGCACTCGGATTACGGCTTTTGAGCCTAAAAGTTTCAAAATATCTCAATCCAAGCCCCCCTCTCAGAGGGGGGTAGGGGGGAGTTCCCCCTGACGATAGGTGACAATTAGAAGCACAATGAAGTCGACACTCTGAAGATTCGCTAAGCGCTAAAGCACTAAGCGAATCTAATATCTTTTTTAAAAAAAAGAGAGAGAACAAAGAAAATAAAGAAACGAAACAAAGAAATCGAAACGAGGACTATTATGAGCTTTAAATCGGGATTTGTCGCGGTTATTGGCAGACCGAACGTGGGAAAATCCACTTTAATAAATAAACTTATCGGGCAAAAAATCGCCATCATGTCCGATAAACCGCAGACTACAAGAAATAAGATACTCTGCGTTTTAACAGAGGACGACGCGCAGATTGTTTTTCTTGATACTCCGGGAATACATAAGCCTGCGCATAAACTGGGCGAATATATGGTAAAAGCGGCGGAAGGCGCATTAAAAGAGGTTGACGCTGTTTTTTTCGTGGTGGACGCCACGGAAAAATTCGGAGCGGGCGAAAAATATATACTTGAGAGATTGGAAAAAACTTCGCGTCCCGTGATTTTGATTATAAATAAGGTGGATTTAACAGAAAAAACCGCCCTTTTGCCCATAATGGAAAATTATAGAAAAGCATATGATTTCAAGGCAATTATTCCAATATCAGCCAAAGAGGGCGAGAATTTGGAAGCGCTTTTGTCGGAGGTAAAAAAATACCTGCCGGAGGGGCCAAAATACTATCCGGAAGATTTCGTGACGGATCAGCCGGAACGCTTAATAGTTGCGGAACTTATACGGGAAAAGATTTTGCAGTTGACACGGGACGAAGTGCCTCATTCGGTGGCTGTTGAAGTTGAAGAAATGAAACCACGCAAAAAAGTCGACGTTTATACAAGAGCCACCATATACGTGGAAAGGGAAAGTCAAAAGGGCATAGTGATCGGAAAAAAAGGAGCGCTTTTGAAAGAAATCGGCGAGTTGGCAAGACGCGACATCGAAACCATGCTTGGGAGCAAGATTTATCTCGATCTTTGGGTGAAGGTTAAAAAAGATTGGCGGGATAAGGACGGGGCAATACGAACTTTTGTTGCGGGCGAATAAGTTATGAATAACTATGAAACGGAAGCTATTGTAATAGGCAGCGCAAATTTTGGGGATGCGGATAAGATAGTGACCCTGTTTACTGCAAATCAGGGAAAAGTAAGGGCGTCGGCTTTCGGCGCAAGGCGACCCAAAAGCCCTTTAGCGGCTCCGTTACAGATGTTTCACATCGTTGAAGCGGATTTGTCAGAGGGGTATAGTCTTGACACCTTAAAACGGGCGAGCATAAAAAAACGGTACAAAAAATTCGGCGAGGATTTGGAAACTTTCGCTTACGGGATGTTTGCAGCGGAGATTTTATGCGAAATCTTTGGGGAAAAACAAGCGGAGCCGGAGGTTTACGAACTTGCGATTAAAATTTTTGATTGCTTTGAAAAGAGGAACCCGAGGATAACTGCGGTTGCGGCGGCTTGGCAGTTGCTTTTTAAGGCGGGGTTTTCCCTATCGACCGACGCCTGCCCTATTTGTGAAAATAAAATAAATGCAAATAAAACCGAGTATGCCGTTTCAGTTAAAGAAGGCGGATTTTTATGCGATTATCACACAGACGTAACCGACGGTATAAAGATAAGCGCCGGAGCGAAAAAACTGATTGAGGATTTTTTGAGGTTGGATTTTGAAAATCCCTCGATTTCCGTAAGAGGAAGCTATTTGATTGAAGTTGAAAAGGTGCTGCTTTCGTTTTTACAAAATATTTTAGGCTATAATCCAAAGTCCTTAAAGTTTATACGGGAATTGTGATAAGTTTGACGAATCAAGTCTTTTGTGATATAACAAGACTAGATGTCCCCCACCTCTTAGGTGGGGGGCTATATCGGAAGAAAGGTGGGAGTTTAAATTTCCCGCCTCTCGGACGTCTTGTTGAAATGCTGACGTATGTAGTTTTTTCTTCTGGCGAAGAAAAAACTTGAATTAAGGCATTTTAACAAGACTAGATGTCCCCCACCTCTTAGGTGGGGGGCTATATCGGAAGAAAGGCGGGAGTTTAAATTTCCCGCCTCTCGGACGTCTTGCTCTCATGCTGACGTATGTAGTTTTTTCTTCTGGCGAAGAAAAAACTTGAATTAAGGCATTTTAACAAGACTAGATGTCCCCCACCTCTTAGGTGGATGTTTTTATCGTAGGAAGGCGGGATTTCAAATCCCCCTCCTCCCGCGCGCTTTGTTATAACGGGAAGTGAGAGTGTGATAAAAGATTACATAAAGAATATGGCCGAGGTAAGGAAGTTAGAGCCAAAAGAAGAGACTGAACTTTGGAGGCGCATGAAGGACGAAGGGGATATGGAGGCGAGGAGGACTATTATCGCTTCATACCAACCTTTAGTCATAAAAGAAGGCGCAAAGTTTTCAGGAGCCGAGGCTATTGCGGATATTTTGCAGGAAGGCACCGTAGGGCTTATAGAAGCCGTTGAAAGTTACGATTATAAAAGAGGCGTTCACTTTTCGCTGTTTGCAGCCCATAGAATTCGAGGCAGGATGTTGAATTTTATAAGAAAAGAAGGTCTTGCGGACGTTCCTTATCTGGATGCGGAAACTAAAAGCGGTGTTCCTTATGTGGAAATGGTGGAGGATGAAAGAGCGGACGTGTCAAGACTTGCGGAACAGAAAGTTATAAAAATGAAACTTCTGTCTGCGGTTGAACGCTTGCCGGTTAAGGAACGGGCGGTTCTGGAAGGAGTTTACCTAAGGGATGAAAGCGTAAAGGAAGTTGCGGGAGATATGTCTTTGACTGCGGCGCATATATATAGATTGCAAAACAACGCTATAAAGCGGGTTAGAGGAATGCTTTCAAAGTTTTGGCATAATTGGTGATTTTATGCGAGATAGAAAAACCCTTATAAATCACATTCGAGCCGCTGTGGATTGGCTGAAAGAGGCGGATAATTCCCTTTCGAACAAAGACGACGTGTCGGGGGATTTAAAACTCATGCTGGCTGAAGCAGAGTTGCAGCGGGCAAAAGAAAGGGTACCTTTAAGCAAACGTACAAAGCGAATTATAAATTTGGCGGCGGTTGTGTTAGGCGTAGCGCTTGCAATCGGAACATGGTACTTGTTTAAGGACAATACCGCAGAAAAAGCAAAAACCGTGGAAGTACACGAAACAATAAATACAGCGACGGACAAAGAAAAACAAGAAGAGCAGCCGAAGGAAGAAACTCTGCCGGAAACGAAAGCGTCCGAACATGAACCAAATCCTGTCGCAGAAGAAAAAATTTCAGAGTCTAATGAAAGAGCCAAAAATCCTGCGCCACCGCGCGAAGAACCGAAACAAACTCAAGAGGCGAAGCCTTTAAATAGAGAATCGCCGCCGTCCGACGAAATGCAAAAATTAATGGAATCCGCAGGAAAAGTCTTGCGAAAATAGATGGTTTTCTGTTATTATATAGTGTTGTAGAGAAAAAAATTTTGGGAGGCTTCCTGTTTTGAAACAATCTCGTCTTTTAAGTTATGCGCTGGCGTTGTATTTGGGGATGGGCGCCGCAGGAGCGGACGCCGCCCCCGACGCTCAAAACGCAACTTCCATGCAGTCCGCAAATTCCTCGGCGAATACCAATGCGGCAGATACAAAAACGAAATCCACCGATACAAAGACAGCCGATACAAAAACGGCAAGCGAAAAAGCAACAGATACAAGGACGTCCGACGAAAAAGCGACAAGCGCAAAAGCGCCTGACGCCAAATCAACCGCAAAGCCTGACAATGCGGCTAAAAATCCCGCCGATAACGGAAACGATCCAAGCAACAATCCGGCATTTGCATCTTCTGTGCCCGCTCCAAGTTTATCAGAATTGCTCTCGGACCCTGCCAGACCTAGTGACAACGCTATCATTGAAGCTATGCAGAAATTCGAGGGAAAAACCGTCGCCGGGATTAATTTTGTGGGCGGCTCCGACGAAACTGTGCCTACCGCAAGAGCCGCAATCTCCATGCGTCAGGGCGATACCTTTACGGAAAATGTTCTCTCTAAAGACGCCGAATCCATAATGGTCACCGGCTATTTTGTGGATGTTTATCCCACATTTGAGGAAATTCCAGAAGGCGTTATTCTAACTTATCATCTTCAAGAATATCCGCGCTTTCAAGGGGTGAATTTCGTAGGCAACAAGATAATCGCCACCGATAAACTTCAGGAAAAAATCACCCTCAGAAAAGGCGAACGCTATAACAGCGCAATTTTCCACAAGGATATGGAAAACGTCGAGGCGCTTTACAAAAAAGGCGGCTATATTCAAGCGAAAATCGCCGATATGAGCCTAAAAAAAGACGGTACCATCGAAGTTAAAATCAACGAGGGTATTTTGGAGGGCTACCGCGTCAAGGGCAACACCAAGACCAAAGACAGGGTTATTCTAAGAGAAATGCGACAAAAGCCCGGCGAACCTTTTAACGCCAACAAGGCTAGACGTTCCTACCAAAGAATAAATAATTTAGGTTTCTTTGAAGACGTAAAAACCCGCCTTTTGCCCGGCGTTGAGCCAAACTCCGTCGTCATGGAAGTGGAAGTCAAGGAAAAACGCACCGGCACTTTCGGTATCGGCGCAGGTTATAGCAGCCAAGACGGCGTCTTGGGTATGATCAGTATCGGCGACACCAACTTCCGAGGCACAGGCGATTCCATCTTTATCATGTGGGAAGTCTCCGGCGACGACACGGATGCCCGCGGCTACACTTTTTCATACAGAAGACCTTGGCTAGACCGCCGCGAAACCGCTGGCACGCTTCGCCTTTATAACCGCACTTATCAATACAACGATTACGACACCAACGGCAATTTAAAAGAAGAGTACATGCGAAAATACAGCGGCGGCGAGGTTACGTTCTCGCGTCCTTTCAGCGAACTTTCCACCAACTATGTCACCGTCAGAAACCGCAAAGACAGATACATAAAGCATATCACAACGGGCAATGTCCCCGACAGAAGCGGCGATTACGGCAGCGATTGGAGAAGCAAGAACTTCGGCATAACGAGAAGCGTTATCTTCCAGCACGTCACGGATACGAGGGACAATATCTACGAGCCGATGACGGGCGGTCGCGTCAGCTTAACCGGCGAGCTTGCGGGTTTTGGCGCAGATTTTAACTTTAAAAAGGCAAGTATTGAAGATTCTAGGTTCCGCAAAGTTGGCAGAAGTCAAGTCATCGCCACTCGTCTTGCATACGGCGTAGGTCAGGGCGATATTTCGGAATTCAACCAGTTCAAAGTAGGCGGTCAGGACACGCTCAGAGGCTACCGCGACGATCAGTTCCGCGGCAATCGTATGTGTCTTGCCACTCTTGAATACCGTTTCCCTGTTATAAGCAAAATTCGCGGCGCTCTCTTTACCGACTGGGGCGCAGCTTGGAACGACGGTTTCCGTCCCAAAGATTTTAACGGCAGCTACGGCATAGGCGTGTCTTTCAACACCCCGTTGGGCCCCCTTCGCTTCGACTACGGTCGCGGCAAAAACGGCGGTCGCGTTCACTTTACCGTAGGCGGCGCATTCTAAGTTGAGGGTTTCACCCTCAAACTCCCACAAGGGGCGCTGCCCCTTGACCCCGCCAAAGGGCATTCGCCCTCTGGACTCCCTGTTAAAATGCCTTAATTCAAGTTTTTTCTTCGCCAGAAGAAAAAACTACATACGTCAGCATTTCAACAAGACGTCCGAGAGGCGGGAGATTTAAACTCCCGCCTTTCTTCCAATATAGACCCCCACCTAAGAGGTGGGGGA
>JAGBMX010000027.1 GCA_017634675.1 Selenomonadaceae bacterium
CAGTATACACCGTATGTCCAAAAATTACCCCCTCCATGTCCAATTTTAGTTTACCACTTCAATATCCACAAAATGAGAAATCAGAGAGCCTCCCCTGAAAGGGGAGGTGCCCGAAGGGCAGAGGGGTTGACCATGAAGAGCAATATTTTTCTTTTTTTACTACCCGTGAATAGTAACAATCCTACACATATTTTTATAAGTCTTTTTTCCTACTCTTGAAGGAAATTATATTTTAGTGTAGAATAAAGAAAAATATAGTATTGAGTTTCTTATGGCGGTACAGAAAGAAGGTTTAACAATGGGGCAAAACGAACGGGAACTGCATGAGGAATCGACGCTAAAAGATCCCATAACCGGATTACCCACAAGAATAGATTTAATGAAGGCGCTTGACAAAGAGTTAAAATCAGAGGATATTTCGGGCGCTATTATGGTTATAGGACTTGATAATTTTCAGCTTGTCAATGAAATATGCGGTCCTTCAGTTGGCGACGAGGCTATGCGACAGATTGCGGAAAATATTGCCAATGTGTTGCCCTTTGACGTAACGCTGTATCAAGTGTCAAGCGATCAATTCGCTCTATATTGGCATGACGCCATGCCCGAAGAACTTGAAATTATTTTTGCCAGCCTGCAACTAAGCCTACGTGATATTGCCGCCATTGAAGATAAGATTTACTGCACCACCACAGCGGGCGTTGCTTTCTACCCCAGAGACGGAAAAGATACGAATACGTTGCTTAAATTCGCTCAAGCCGCAAAAACCATCGGCAAAGCCGAGGGCGGCGGCGACAGAATTTGCTTCTTCAATCAGGAATCATACGATAAATGGCATTATAAAGTCATGATGGAAGGCTTGATGAAAAACAGCATCGCCAGAGGATGCGAAGAGTTTATGCTGTATTTTCAGCCTCAGGTATGGGCAAAGGACGGCTCCCTTTTCGGCGCAGAGGCTCTTCTTCGTTGGCGCACAGCGGACGGACAGATTTTGCCGCCTCTTTCCTTTATCCCGGTGCTTGAAAAAACACGTCTTATAATTCCCGCCGGTCATTGGATTATCGAGCAAGCAGTCAAGACCTGCAAAAAATTCCAAGAATATTTGCCGAACTTTCAGATGAGCATAAATATTTCTCTCTATCAGCTTGAAGAGCAGATGTTATATCCTTTTGTCGCCGATTGTATAGAACGTCACCACGTAAACCCGTCTTCTATAGTCTTTGAGCTTACGGAAGGACAGAACGTTACCGATTGGGAATTTGTAAATAGCCAATTTGAAGCTTTTAGAAACTTAGGCATAAAGATAGCCATGGACGATTTCGGTTCGGGCTACGCTACGTTAGACTTTTTAAAGGAATTTAAATGCGATCTCGTTAAACTTGACAGGTCTGTTATAATAGATATGCTAAAGGACGATTACAGCAAAAATCTCGTAAAATACTCCATCGCCCTTTGCCACGCCATAGATTTGGCGCTCTGTGTGGAAGGCGTTGAAGACGAAGACGTGTATCGCTATCTTCGGGACGAATGCGGAGCCGAGATGATTCAAGGCTTCTATTTCGGCAAACCCGAACCTGAAGACGTTTTCATGCAACGACTTGTTAAATGAGGTGTGTTAATGACTATAGAAGCTTTAGATCATAAGTTAAACAAAGTAATAACCCATTATACAATGCGAATTGCCGATCAATACAGCGATTCAAACGAGCCTCTGACCCGTAAGGACGCTCTTGAAATTGCCAAGGAAACCAGCGATCATCTTGCGTTATTTAAACAGGAAATATTGCGGTTTTTAAAGGATAAAGAGAACATAGAAGAATAAGCAAAACCCCATCCTTTAAATTTAAAGGATGGGGTTTCTTGCGCTGTTACACCGGGGAAGGCTCCCGCATTTTGCCAATGTCTTTCAATAAAATTTTTCCCGAAGTTAGATTTATTAAGTCGATTTTGATTTTTTCCGCTTCTTTTATAGGAATCAAAACATAAAAAACAACTTTTTCACCGTAATCGGTTTCTTTTATTTTTATTTCATGGGTTCTTAAAAAATGCTCGATAGGAGAAAGCCAAGGATATTCAAAAGACAACATTACTTTACTATAAATAAGCATAGCAATTTTTTTCGCATTTTCAAGCGCTTCGTTTGCCGATTTTCCATAGGCTCTCGTAAGTCCAGGCGCCCCTAATTTTATTCCGCCGAAATACCTGACGACCGCAACAACGATGTTCGTCAGGTTTCTTTTTTTTATTGCGTCAATAATGGGCGCGCCTGCCGTACCGCTAGGTTCTCCGTCATCGAAAAATTTTTCTTTATCGTGAGCTTCCCCTATAACATAAGCATACGCTATATGTCTAGCCGAATAGTGCTCTTTTTTTAACGTTGCCAAAAATTCCTTCGCTTCGTTCTCGTTCGTAACAAAAGCTGCTTTTCCTATAAACTTGCTGCGCTTTTCTTCGTAATACCCTTCAGAAACGCCTTCCACGGTGAAATACTCTTTCACTCTTTCACCTCCAAGGCGTTTCTAAGGGCTACGACTTCTTTTGCGACAAAGAGCCCAATCGGATTTTCCCTTGCCCGTATATCATCTAATACTTCAAAACTCCCGTTGTTTTCTGCGGCAAGACGAACCTTCCCTATGGAATGATACATGGCTTCGGCGTATCTTATGGTTTTTTCCCGAATAGCCACTATTAAATCATAACTCGTATCTTGAAGATTTGTGGAAGGAAGGTTGTTTCTCACACTTAAAAGGGTGTCCCTGGCGTCGTTTTCTAAAGAAGTCAACTGTTCGACGCACTCTTCCCTTGTAACTACCCCTTCTCTGTAATTCTCCAAAATATCGTGATAAAGCCTAAAATTCCTGTCCAACCTGTCAATATTTTTTTGGTGAACCTCATACCAAGCCGCCGCCAATTTGCGCTCTTCTTCCATAGCGTATCGCATCTCATCTGTTATAACGGGTTTTGTATCGGGTTTAATCAGTAATCCGCCTATTAAAAAGATGCAACATACGATTATTATAACCGGAAAAATCTTTTTTTTCATATATTTTACCTATTTAAAGAATATGGCGTAATATCCGTTGACAAACACCACCAACAATATTACGGGCAGAATATATGTAAGATAGAATTTTAAAGCTTTGGGAAATTTTATGCCTACTCCCGTATCTACTTCCTTTACGAAATTATCAAAACCCCAACCGTATCGGCTGACGCAAAACAAGAGATACACCAAACTGCCGAGGGGCAAAAGGTTATTGCTCACTATAAAATCTTCAAAATCTAGGACAATACTCTCTCCCCCCATCGGGTGAAAATCGCCCAACACGTTAAATCCGAGCACACAAGGAAGCGACAGCAAAAACATCACGGGAATACCGGCGACAATGATTTTTTTGCGGTTGGCGTTTAACAGCTCCGTCAATGCCGCTATGATATTCTCAAAGACCGCTACAACGGTAGAAAGCGCCGCAAAAGTCATAAAGAGGAAGAATAGAGTCCCCCAAAGGATTCCGCCCGGCATTTCCGAAAACACATGCGGCAACGTAACAAACAAAAGTCCCGGACCACTGTTTGCAGGCACGTTGTAGCTAAAACACGCGGGAAAAATTATAAGCCCCGCAGTAAGCGCCACAAACGTGTCTAAAATTATTATCCAAATCGCCTCGCCCGTCAGCCGTTTCGACTTATCTATATAACTGCCGAATATAGCAATGCTTCCTATGCCGATGGAAAGAGTGAAAAAAGCCTGCCCCATAGCGGCAAAAACGGCTTCGCTAAGACCTTTTTCCATAAGGCGTTCAAAATCCGGCACCAAATAATACGAAAGCCCCGCCGAAGCGTTGGGTAAAGACATGGAGTTCACCGCCAAAATCAGCATCAGACTTAAAAGAATAAGCATCATCCACTTGGTAATCCGCTCTACGCCCTTTTTTACTCCCATATAACAGATGCCGCCGCCTATAAGTATTATCAAAAAAGTGCTGCATCCCATCGTAATGGGATCTTCTATAAGACTGGCAAAAATCACGGGCACTTCCACATTTTTCACATGAAACGCGCCGCTTGCCATTTTATACAAATAATAAAGCATCCAGCTGGAAATAGTGGTGTAAAACATCATTAACATTATGTTTCCCACTATGCCGGTATATTTATGCAAATGCCATTTTGTCCCTTTAGGTTCAAGCGCATCGAAAGACATTGCGATACTTCTTTGACTTCCTCTACCCACGGCAAGCTCCGCCACTAAAACAGGCAACCCCATAAAAAGCAAAAACACCAAGTATAAGAGCACAAACGCGCCGCCGCCGTATTCCCCCGTTATAAAGGGAAAGCGCCAAACGTTGCCTAAACCTATGGCGCAACCTGCCGACACCAAAATAAAACCTATCCTTGAGGAAAAATTATCCCTTTCCACAATATCACCTACCTAAAATCATCGGATTGTATTCTACCACAAAATTATAGTAAACGTCAAAAATATTTGGCGCAGTATATTTCCTAAATCATAATTTTCAAAATTTATACTTATTATTTAAAAGGGTTTTTATTTTTAAAGTCGAAATAGAACATTATAAAAAAGTTATCTGGGGGGATTTTTATGAGTTTTCTAAACAGTATGAAAGTTAAATGGAAATTGTTGTCCCTATGTGTAATTGCGGCGATCGGTTTGCTTTTTATGGTGCGTTCTTCTTACGTTGCCATGCAAGATTCAAAAACCGATATGGATAAGATGTTCACCCAAAACGTTCGCGCTCTTTACGCTATCGGCAACACGCGGCACGCCATGCGCTATATGCAGGGAATGATGCTTATAGCCACTTCGTCAAACGATCCCGCTCGCATAAAAAGCGTTACCGAAAAATACGATGCGGGTAAAAAAGAAATCGAGTCAAACTGGGCAGCCTTTGAGGAACTGGCAAAAAAAGATCCCGCATTGGCCGAACCAACCGCCAACGCAAAGAAAGCCCTAACCACTTATGTAAGCGCCCTTGACGAATCCATGCGTCTGGCAAACAGCAATCAAGGTTTAGAGGGGCGCGCATATTACGACAAAAACGGTTCCGCCGTCGCTACGGCTCTCGGCAAGCATTTGCTTGAGCTGTCAAACATAGCGGATAAAGCTGCGGAAGACATAAATAAGAAAAACGACGAAAAAATGGACAGCGCAGCATTTGCCAGCATAACTTACGGCGTTGTTATCGTTGCGCTTCTTATAATCGCAAGCTTAATCGTAACCAAAGCGATTACCACGCCGCTTTCCATTATAATCGGATCCTGCGAAAAGATGCGTGACGGTGATTTTAGAAAACCCGCTTACGCCGATAGTTTCGAATATCGTGACGAATTTGGCAATATGCACGTTATATTCTCCGCGATGCGTGAAAATATTCGCGCTTTGATGGGAAAAATCGCCTCAAGCACAGACGAACTCTCATCGTCCGCTCAAGCCTTAACCGACAGCGCAGCCCAATCCGCGCAGGCTTCAGATCAAGTGGCTCATTCCGTTACAAACGCGGCGGGTGCCGTTGTGGAGCAACAGCAAAACGTTGCGGACACCATGGAATCCGTTGACATCTGCCTTACCGCCATAGATCGGCTTACGGCTGAATCTAAAGACGTTGCGGCGAACGCCAATCAATCGGAGCAAAATGCGGAACTTTGAAGTCGAGCAATCGAAGCTTCCGTTGAAAAAATCATGGGTTTAGAGAAAATCGTTAATCATTCTGCCGAAACCGTCGATAAACTGGGTCAAAGTTCCGAAGAAATCGGCACTATCGTTGAAGCCATTTCCTCAATTTCCGAGCAGACCAACCTTCTCGCTCTAAACGCCGCCATTGAAGCGGCGCGCGCCGGCGAACACGGTCGCGGATTTGCGGTTGTTGCGGACGAAGTCAGAAAACTTGCCGAAGAATCTCAAAACGCCGCCTCAAAAATTACGGGACTTATCAATGTTATACAATCCGATACCAACGAAGCGGTGGAATCCATGCGAGAAGGCAGTAAAGCCGTTAAAGACGGCACTCGTTCGGTTGAAGCCCTTCGAGAAACCTTTGACCAAATTCGCGTGTCCTCGGGAGACGTCGCAGGACGCGTGCGCGGCATGACAGACGATCTCTCCGGAGTTTCTGCGGAGGCAGGCAAAATTAAGGAAAAATCAGAGCAAATATCCGAAAGCGGCGGCAAAGTCTCCACCGAAATGGAAACCGTTTCCGCCGCCTCAGAAGAGCAATCCGCGTCCTCCAACGAAATCGCTAACGCCAGCGACTCGTTGGCGCACCTTGCGGCAGATTTGCAGGAGATTTTAAAGAGATATAAATTTTAATTGATTAAAAATCCACTTCGATGTTTGGGTCGAAGTGGATTTTTCTCAATAGTAAAGGACGAATGTTTTATGAATAGGCGCAATTTTTTAAAGTTGATGATGGGCGCAGCGGGATATGTTATGCTGGATAATATATTCCCCTCCCGAATGGAAGGCGCAGAATTAAAACGCGGCTATCACATAGTTTTAATCAGCGATTTACATCTTCCTTGGCGGAGCAAAAGTTTTCCCGATGCAAAAAAAGGCAAAAAAATTTTTTTACAAAAAGAAAAAATATTGCAAAACATAAAAAAATGGGGCGACGTAAAAGAAGCTGCGCTACTAGGCGATTTTCCCGCCAGGTACGGCAACGAAGAAGAATTTTTATCGGTTGATAAATTTATGGCAAAACTTCCCGTTCCATATTACATAGCCATTGGAAACCATGACTACGCCTACAAGGATAACCCCGGGAAAAACGGCAAACTTAAACGGGGTAATCACGCGGAAAAAGTAAAAAAATTAAATGCCTTTAAAGAACGCTACAAAATGCCGTCTTTATACTACGGGCGCACAATCGGAAAATATCGGCTGCTGTATCTTGCGCCGGACGCTTGCGGAAATTTAAACGTAGAGCTTTCCCAAGCTCAACTTGAATGGATGAAAGAAGAAATCGCAAATTACAGAGAAAATCCCATTATCTTTTTCTGTCACGCTCCTTTAATGAATACTCTCCCCCAATACAATAAAAAAGTAAATAAACCGCAAACCACGGCGCAACCGGATGAATATTTAAGTAAAATTTTACAAAATGCACCAAAGGGCAGTCTTTGGATTTCGGGGCATACTCATACGCCCGTCAATAATCCGGGTTTTGCCGACGACGCTGTCAATCGCTACAACGATAATATTATCAATATTCACAATCCTACTATAGACGCTAAGCGGCTGTGTACAAATTCTCTTTATCTCTTTGAGGACCGAATTGTTCTAAGGACATACGACCATACAAAGGATATATGGTTGGATGAGTATAGGAGAGTGTATGAAAATAAATGAGAAAATCATTGCTAAATTACAAAACGATTGATATACTGCTAGTGATAAATTTTGAAGGAGGAAACCCCTATGGATAACATTAAAGTTACCCACAAACTGTTTGCCTTGGTTGCAGTCGCTATTTTAGCGATGATAGCCATAGGCGTCAAGGGTTGGATGTCGCTTAATCAAGCGGATGCGGACGTAAATCATCTTAGAGCCAGAAATATTGAGTCCGTGGAATATTTAGGCAATTTGGCCGAGATTTTACAAGGAGTGCGCGGTTTTTACTATTCCGTTTTGGCGGATTCCGAACGTGCGGCTGACCTTGCCAAAAGGACAAACGATCAAATAAAAAAATTCGATGAAAATCTTTTAGAATTTGAACAGATTGTAAAGGATAGTCCTGCGGCTGTCGACAAGCTTAAAAGCGTAAAGTCTTCATGGGAAAATTATAAAAAGAACACTCAAACCGCAATGCAAATGGCTCTTGCGGGAGATACAGCGGGATCTCTCAAATATTATAACGACACGGCGTTAAAAGATAGGCAGACCTTGGGAAAACTCATAGGCGAACTTATGCAGATGGCGAAAAAAGGCGCGGACGATGCTGTGCTCTCAAGTGAAGAAAGAGTCAGAAGCGCGGCTATGATGATGGTCGCTATGATGGTTGCGGCGGGCGTTATTTCTATCGGTATCGGCGTTGTTTTGGGACGCGGTATCGCCGATTCCCTTAACGGTATGATAGAACTTTCCAACAAGTTAAAAGACGGAGATTTCAGGATAACAGGCGAACGTAGCGAAAGAGGCGACGAGTTTGGCGATGCGGAACGCGCCCTTTACGATATGCGCTCTTCCATGAATAAATTTATGAAGAGCATTGCGGAATCCAGCGAAAAACTTTCCGCTTCCGCAGAAGAAATGACGGCAAATTCCCTTGAAACGGCAAAGGCCGCCACGTCCGTGGCGCAAGCCGTGGCGGATTCGGTCGAAGTCGTGGAGCGTCAACAAGCCTCCGTCACTAACGGGAACGAGCTTGTTTCCATGATAACAAGCGCCGTTGACGATATGAGGAACGTAGCGGACGAAGTCGCAAGCAATTCCGCAAAGGCGGCGGATATGGCGACAACTGGCGATAAAGAAGTAAGTTCATCCGTAAACCAGATTAAGAATGTGGCTGAAACAGTCAATATGACGGCTCAGCTTGTAAACAAACTGGGAGAGCGCTCTCAGGAAATAGGCGCTATCGTGGACGCAATTTCTGGCATTGCAGACCAGACAAACCTTCTTGCGCTAAACGCGGCGATAGAAGCGGCGAGAGCGGGAGAACACGGCAGAGGTTTTGCGGTCGTGGCGGAAGAAGTGCGAAAACTTGCGGAGCAATCCGGGCAGGCGGCGCAACAAATTTCAACGCTTATCGGCGCAATTCAAAACGATACCTCAAGCGCAGTCGCTTCCATGAACGACGGCAGAGAAGCCGTTATCCAAGGCACACAATCCGTTGAAGGCTTGCGCGATGTATTCGGGCAAATCACAACGCTAATATCGGAAGTTTCCGCAAACGTAAAGCGTATGTCTGCGGCTGTTGCGGGCGTATCGGAAAGAACAGACGGCATAGCAAGCGAAATGAGCGCCATAGGGGACGGCGCAAATACGGTTACGGATCAAATGCAATCTGTTTCTGCCGCAACGGAAGAACAATCCGCGTCTTCGGAAGAAATCGCTTCCGCAAGCGACGCATTGGCGAAGATGGCGCAAGATATGCAGAACGATTTGCGTAAGTTTAGATTTTAGGAAAATTCTATAAAACATCTGATTTCTTTTAAAATGCCTTAATTCAAGTTTTTTCTTCGCCAGAAGAAAAAACTACATACGTCAGCATTTCAACAAGACGTCCGAGAGGCGGGAGATTTAAACTCCCGCCTTTCTTCCGATATAGACCCCCACCTAAGAGGTGGGG
>JAGBMX010000028.1 GCA_017634675.1 Selenomonadaceae bacterium
GGTGCGAAAGGTGAATTAGTGCCGTTCATGGTCGACCTCTCCACCGCTTCGCGGTCCCCCTCCCCTTTCAGGGGAGGCAACGTGAAGGTGACTTTTCTATCATATATCCACAAAATGAGAAATCAGAGAGCCTCCCCTGAAAGGGGAGGTGCCCGAAGGGCAGAGGGGTTGACCATGCAGAGCAATATTTTTCTTTTTTTTACTACCCGTGAATAGTAACTGAAAGATTAACATATGCTAATTTTACTACAATTTTGTTTGCATTTTTTCATCAAAAGTGTTACAATAACCGCAGATTAGGAATGAAAGCAGAATAAACACAGCCAAAAAGCCCGTCGGAAGTGATGACCCCGGCGGGCTTTGGCGTTTCTCGCATAAAAATCAACAAAATCTATAGCAAAGGAATCACAAACCATGAAAACACTTTTAAACAATCTTATCATTTATCAAAGTTTCAAAGAAGACCTTATACTAACGGGAATAGCTCGCGCCGTTAAAGAAATAAAGAAAAATAACGGTAAAAATTTATCGAAATATGTTTACCCCGCTGTGCACGAACTTTTGGATATTGCCACGGTTTACGGTTTCAATAAAAATTTATGGAAATGTTATATCGCTTATTTGGCGGCAACAACAGAAACCCCGTTTACCCTTGCCTCCGAGCGTCAAGGCGCCTTAAACGGCAGCGTCAACAACCTTGTCATGCGAGATTTATCTTACATATACGATATATACAACTATGATTTTTCTAAACTGGACGCCGCTTTGCCGGAGGCTGTTTTTAAAATCCTCACCGATTACAAGGCGGTGCAAAAATCAGAGTCCATAGTAAACCTTAGCGTTAGCGAAAAAGTCCTGGCTCTCATGGAAAACATGAACGGCGCAAAGAACCCGGAAGAACTCTACAAGGTCCTTACCGATTTCTACAGAACCTACGGCGTGGGCGAACTTGGCCTAAACCGCGCATTTCGCCTTGACGACTCGGGCAAGGTTACGGCAATCACCCATCCCGGCAAGGTCACTCTTGACGAAATCGCCCTTTACGACTCCCAAAAACAACGTCTTGAAGAAAACACCGTGGCTTTCCTCAACAAAAAACCCGCCAACAACGTCCTCCTGTACGGCGATGCGGGAACGGGCAAAAGCACAATGATAAAGGGACTACTCGCCAAATACGAAAGCGCCGGACTTCGCATGATAGAGATTTACAAACACGAGTTTAAACATCTTTCCAAAGTCGTTTCACAAATTAAAAACAGAAACTATCGTTTCATTATTTATTTAGACGATCTGTCCTTTGAAGAATTCGAAATCGAGTACAAATACCTTAAAGCCATCATTGAGGGCGGTCTTGAACTCTGCCCCGAAAACGTCCTTATCTACGCCACCAGCAACCGCCGTCACCTTATCCGCGAAACATGGGAAGATCGCCCGGACGCTTTTGCTGCGGATATGCACCAAAACGACACCGTCACCGAAAAACTCTCCCTATCCGAGCGTTTCGGACTAAAAATAGGGTTCTTCCGCCCAAGCCAACAGGAATTTTTCAGCATAACAAAAGAAATAGCTAAAAGAGAAGGTTTAAACCTTACCGACGAAGAACTTTTCGCCGAGGCAAACAAATTCTCAATGAGCCACTCGGGTCTTTCAGGTCGCACCGCAAAACAATGCGTTAAATATTTACTGAGTCGGTAACCAGCAAAATTATCCGCTACGATACAATGGAGTGAAAATATGAAATATGATATAATAATAGTGGGCGCAGGACATGCGGGGGTTGAGGCGGCTTTAGCGGCGGCAAGATTGAAAAAAAGGACGCTGCTTGCCACATTATCTTTGGATAATATTGCCCTTATGCCTTGCAATCCTTCAATCGGAGGTCCCGCTAAAGGTCATTTGACGAGAGAGATCGACGCGCTTGGCGGCGAGATGGGGATAAACATTGACAAGGCCGCCATACAGATGAGAATGTTAAACACAGGGAAGGGTCCCGCAGTTAGGGCGCTTAGGGCGCAGGCGGATAAAAGGCTCTATCAGGCGTTGATGAAGGAAACTTTGGAAAATACCGATAATCTTTCGGTTAAACAGCTTTTGGCGGAGGAATTGTTGACCGAAAACGGCAGAGCCATCGGAATGTTATGCGAAACAGGGGAAAAATTCTACGCTGACGCCATTGTAATTGCAGCCGGCACTTATCTTCGCTCCAGAATTATAATAGGCGAGGTAACGTACGACGGCGGACCCTCTGGACAGCGAGCCGCCATGAAGTTGTCGCAAAATCTGGCTGATTTGGGGCTGCCCCTTATGCGTTTCAAGACGGGGACTCCTGCGAGAATAGACGCGCGGAGCATAGACTATTCAAAGACAGAGCGTCAAGACGGGGACTCTGCCGAAAACTTCTCCTTTATGACGGATATCAGGACGCTTCAAACGCTTCCATGTTATCTCACCTATACCAACGAGCGTACCCATGAGATTTTACGGAAAAATATGCACCGCGCCCCTATGGCGAACGGGATTATTGAGGGAGTAGGCCCAAGATATTGTCCCGCCATCGAGACGAAAATTCTGCGTTTCCCCGATAAGGAGCGGCATCAGCTTTTCTTGGAGCCGGAAGGACTTCATACCAACGAGGTATACGTTCAAGGAATGTCCACGAGTATGCCCATGGACGTGCAGTTTGATTTTCTGCATACCATAGCGGGACTTGAGAACTCTGAGATAATGCGTCCCGGTTACGCCATTGAGTATGACTGTTTCGATCCTCTTTACTTAAAGCCGAGTCTTGAATCAAAGGTAATAGACAATCTCTTTTTAGCCGGGCAGACAAACGGCACGTCAGGTTATGAGGAGGCAGCCGCTCAAGGCTTGATGGCGGGGATAAACGCGACTCGTAAACTTGACGGCAAAGAGCCTGTGATATTAAAGAGAAGCGACGCTTATATCGGGGTGCTGATAGACGATTTGGTGACTAAAGGCACGACGGAGCCATATCGAATGATGACGTCCCGCGCGGAAAACAGGCTCCTTTTAAGGATGGACAACGCAGACGCCAGACTTACCCCCATAGGAAAAGAAATAGGGCTTGCAACAAACGAAAGATACGAAAGGTATTTAACGAAAAAGAACGAAATTGAAAGTTTAACGGATATTTTGGAAAAGAAAATAATTACGCCCAGCGCCGAAAATCTGAAATTATTGGAAGACAACAACCTGCCGACCATAAAAAACACCGTAAGTTTGAAGGAATACTTGCGAAGACCCGAAGCGAATTATGATAACGTAAAAAAAGTATTTAACATAGAAAACTTTTCAAATGCGGCAGAACTAGAAGCGTTGACCCTTATCAAATATGAAGGCTATTTAAAGAAACAAGAGGATATGGTAGAAAAAGTCGAAAAACTTGAAAATATGAAGATACCCGAATCTATTGATTATGACATGGTGAAAAATTTGCGATTGGAGGCTGTGGAAAAGTTGAAGAAAACACGTCCGTTAAACATTTCCCAAGCTTCGAGAATTTCCGGAGTATCGCCTGCCGATATATCCGTCTTGATGATTTATCTGGAGGCGCTAAAAAGAAAAAATGTTTGAGGATAAGTTAAAACTAGCCATTAACGAATATGGCTTAGAGGTAAATCAAGAACAGGTGAGAAAATTCGACGCTTTTTACGGATTGCTTATCGAATGGAACGAAAGGATGAATCTCACCGCCATTACGGACGAAGATGAGTTTATAAGAAAGCACATTTTAGACTCGCTTTCCGGACTAGAGTATGTAAAAGAAGGCAAAATATTAGATCTAGGCTCAGGCGCAGGATTTCCGGGAATACCGCTTAAAATTTACAACGAAGAATTTAAAATAACCTTTTTAGACGCATTAAAAAAGCGGCTCAACTTTTTAGACGAAGTTGCGACTAAACTTTCTTTTCAAAATGTAACCACAATCCACGGCAGAGCCGAGGATTTAGCGAAAACCGATTTAAGGGAATCATTCGACACGGTAGTTTCAAGAGCCGTAGCATCACTCCCAATATTATCCGAATACGCCCTGCCATTTATAAAAACAGGCGGGACATTCATAGCGTGGAAGGGCAGCAAAGCGGAGGATGAAGCGAAGGAAAGCGAAAAAGCGCTCAAAGTTTTAGGTGGAGAATTAGCGGAGATAAAAAAGGTCGCTATCCCAAAATTAAATGAAGAAAGAGCCTTAATAATAGTAAAAAAAATAAAACCTACCCCAAAACAATACCCCAGAAAACCCGGTACCCCACAAAAAAAACCGCTTTAAAGCGGGTTTTTTTGTTAGAGGGGAGTTCTTCTTTCGTTTCTCTTTCTCTTTCTTTTTTGAAAAAAAGAAAGAAAAAGAGAAAAGAGAGAAGCAAAGAAAAGAGAAAGAGAAAGAAAAAACTTTAATAATGGGTTTTAACTCTAATCATAAGTTCTACTCAAAATCAATAACCGGGAGTCCAGAGGGCTATGCCCTTTGGCGGGGTGCAGGGGCAGCGCTCCTGCTGGGGTTTGGGGCAACGCCCCAACTATCAAAAAAGAAAGAATTTTTTGAAAACTAGTATTGATATAAAAGGGCTGCGAAAACAGCCCTTTTGATTATAAATTGGCGACTACATTTTGTTCGTCGAAGACTTTCAAAAGTGACGTTAGTTTAGTCTTTTTCGGGTCGTAGTCGATGGTGGTTTCCCCGTCGTGGGAATGGATGTGGACGTACATAACGCCGGGAAGGCCCAAGAGAGAAGCTTCTATTTGTTTGGCGCTTTCTTCGGTGTAGCCTTCGGCGAAGAATTGCAACCTTGTGGTGTCGTTATTAATGCCGCAACCGCATTCTTTACACATATAGTTACCTCGTTATTTTAAATTTCTGTTCATGAAATTCCTCCTACAAAGCCTCCCCTGAAAGGGGAGGGGGACCGCCGTTAGGCGGTGGAGAGGTTGACCATGAACAGCACTATTTTAACGTTTATTTCACTTTTGTCTTTTAATTTATTTTAACGAACCGTCAAGATGTCCTGCGTCAAAGGGTTCGTGATGGAGCATCTTCGTTCCGGCGAACATACTGGATACTTCGCCTTCGCCCTCCATGAACTCGGCGCGGATAACCATGTAGATATGTCCCAGAGCCGAAAGCACAATGCCCCAAGCCACATAATGGTGAATGAGGTGCGCCATGTATTCGCTGCCAAGGAAAGGCACAACCCACCCAAACGCCATGCCGCCTATGCTGCTCGTGTCCGTCATGTAGTAGATGCCAAATCCCGTTACAATCTCTATCGCCACAAGCACATAAATCATGGCGTATGCGCCTCTAGCCAACGGATTTCTGAGGAAAGGCTTATGCTCGAACTTCAGGAACATATAGTGCATAGCCACTTCTATTGAGTTCTTGTAGAAATATCCCTTCCAAAAATGGGGGAACAGCCTGTCACCTCGGTTTATTATAAACCCGTATATCCTAAGGATAAAGGAAGCGGTGAAGATGTAGGCAAAGAGGAAGTGAATGTTACGAATCCAGTCAAGGCTCATCCAGCTTGTGGTGGGTTCCGCCGAATAGGTAAGGTACGGCGTGGTGATAAGAAGCCCCGTGATAAAGAGGACAGTGATGGAAACCACCATTATCCAATGGAAAATGCGAAGGAAAGGACTAAAGATGTAGTAAACCTTCCGTTTCTCTTCTTTCTTGATTTCGTCAGCCATATTCCGACCCCCCTTATTTTTCAATGCGAGTGCCGCTGTAGGGATCCGTGGTGACAACGCTTATCTTTTCGCCCTTGGTGTTGTACATATGCGTTGCGCAGGCCATACAGGGGTCGAAGGAACGGATAACTTTGGCGATTTCAAGAGGCTTGTTGACGTCGGCAACGTGAGTTTCCATCATAGCCTTTTCGTAAGCGCCCTGCCCCGCCTGATCGTCGCGAGGGCAAGCGTTCCATGTGGTAGGCACCACGCACTGATAATTCTTCGTCTTGCCGTCCTCAATCTTTATCCAGTGGGAGAGCGCGCCGCGGGGAGCTTCGTATAGACCTACGCCCATGGCGGATTTCGGCCATGTGGCGGGATCGAAACGGTCCATGTTCGCAACGTCCGTATCGCCGCTCTTGATGTTTTCAATGAGCTTGTCAAAGAAGAACTTATTAATCTCTGCGTTAAGCTGGCAATCCAAAGCTCTCGCCGCCGTGCGCCCAACCATCGTCGGGAGCCAAACCTCAGGCGCCGCCCCAAGCAAGTTGGTGACTGCCTGAATCTGGTTCAGCATAAACTGCTCAGCCCATGTTGGCTGACCCAAGAGACCTTTTTGCGCCTTTGTATATATAATGATATATCTTGCCAAAGGTCCGACTTCGGCGAGTTTGCCTCTCCATTTCGGAGTCTTTAGCCAAGAATACTTACCCTGCTCGTTCAAAGCCTTCCATTCGGTAGGCGTGCCTTCTTTCGGGCCAGTAAACTTTGCTTCGGTCTCTCCGTCCCACGGATGGAGCTTGTCGCTGTCGCTCTTTTCGTACTTGTACCAAGCGTGCTCAACGCTTTCCGTAAAGACTTCGGGATCTTCCATATCCTTTGCGGTAATCTCGAAGAATTTCGCATTCGCTACGCCTTTGCCGAAATCCTCCACAACGCCGTTGCAACGGATAAGCAGATTCTTAAAGAAGCCGCCCGAACTCTTTTCGCTCGTGCCTGCGTAATCCTCCATGGGATACGCGCCGTAGCCAAGCACACGCTCTTTTGCCATGCCGCCGCCGTCGACGCGTCCCGCTTGCACGTACATTTTGCCGATAGCCAAAAGATCCGGCAAATAGTAGTAATTGACAAGAGTTCTGCCCATATTGATGGCTCTGTCCACAATATCAAGTCTTGCGGTGTTTATCGGCGCATTGCCGTCCGTAAGGGAAATGGAGCAGGGCATACCGCCGACGACGTAGTGAGGATGCGGGTTCTTGCCGCCGAACACCACATGGGGCGTTACAAGCTCCCTCTGCTTATCGAGCATCTCAAGATAATGCGCCACAGCCAAAAGATGAACTTCTGGAGGAAGTATCTTAAAGTCGGGATGATCCCACCACTGCGCCGAGAAAATCCCAAGCTGACCGCTCTCAACTATCGCCTTGACCTTGCCCTGTATAGCCGCAAAATACTGCGGAGTCGCCGCCGGGAAATCATGGGGATACGCCTCCGTGTTCCACTTCGACGTGGGTCCCGACAAATTCACCTTATAAGCGTTCAAGATATTCGTCTGCAAAGCCGCCGTAGCGTTCGGATCCGCGCTAAGCGCCTCAACGGGGCTTACCCAGTCAAGCGCGTGCAAATGGTAAAAATGCACGATATGGTCCTGCACCGTCAAGGTTGCCGCCATGATATTCCTTATGTAATTGGCGTTCTTGGGAATCTTTATCCCCAAAGCGTCCTCAACGGCTCTCACCGAAGCCAACGCGTGCGCCGTGGTGCAAACGCCGCAAATTCTCTGTATATACGCCCAAACATCCCTTGGGTCCCTATCTTTCATTATTATCTCAAGTCCGCGCCACGCCGTTCCCGACGACAACGCATCAGTGACCTTCCCCGAGGCTTCGTCGACCTTTGCCTCTACACGCAAATGTCCCTCTATCCTCGTTATAGGGTCAACTACAACATGCTTCATGCGTCTTTCCCCCTTGATTTTATTATTGGGCTCCGCCCAAACCCGGCAGGGCTCTGCCCTGCACCCGCCAAAGGGCATTGCCCTTTGGAATCCCGGGTACGATATTTGTTAGTTTTGTGGTTTATATTTTATTTAGTTGCTTTTGTCAGTTAGATTTTTGATTTTTTGACTAAAACCCCTCCGCCTTCGGCACCTCCCCTTTCAGGGGAGGCTCTCTGATTGTTGCTTTTCCGCCTATAAAGAAAAGCATTCCGCTCCAATGCCTCCCCTGAAAGGGGAGGGGGACCGCCGCAGGCGGTGGAAGGGTTATTCTTTCTTATTCTCCAATTCCTTGGCTTCCTTCATATTCTTCTGCGCAATGCTGACGACTGCATGAGCCGCAACGCCTACCGCCATCGCTCCCGCCGCTACCGCGCCTATCTTATCAACGTTTCCGACGGGCGCGTATTTAGGCATACGCTCCAATAACGGATCTTCGTCCCAGAAATGCTTGTTGGAGCAACCGATACACGGCGCGCCGGACTGAATCGGGTAACTCATGCCTTGGAACCAACGCAAATTGCCGCAGGAATTGTATGTCTCGGGCCCCCTGCAACCTAGTTTGTACAAGCACCAACCCGCTTTTGCGCCCTTATCGTCGAAGGTTTCGGCGAACATTCCCGCGTCAAAGAACGGACGACGATAGCAAGTATCGTGAATCCTGTTTCCGTAGAACTGTTTGGGTCTGCCTTCGCTGTCTAAGGGCGGCAACTGCCCAAACAGCGCGAGGTGCATTATAACTCCCGTCATAACCTCGGGAATAGGCGGGCAACCCGGCACGTTCACAACGGGTTTTCCGCTTACAAAGGAACCGATGCCGCTAGAGGCCGTCGGATTGGGTTTTGCCGCCTGAATACCGCCGTAAGCCGCGCAACTTCCGTACGCGACAACGGCGCATGCGCCCGCCGAAGCTTTCTTTAGTAAGTGACTAAAGGTATGTCCGCCGCTCATGCAGTACACGCCGCCGTCCTTTGTGGTAGTCGCGCCCTCAACCGCAAGAATGTATTTTCCGTAATACTTTTGAATTGTCGCGTCCAAATGCGCCTCAAAAGGCTCTCCGCAACCCGCGCTAAGCAAATGGTCGTACTCAAGCGCAATCTCGTTCAACACCAAATCGGACGTTAAGGGCGAACCCGAACGGATAAAGGACTCGTCGCAACCCGTACATTCGTGACCGTGTATCCACACCACGACGGGAAGCGGCGTCTTTTCCGCAGCTTCAACCACTTTCCCTACCATATCGGTGGAAAGTCCCATCAAAGACGTCAAGGCTACACATCCCTTGACGAAACTTCTTCTGGACATTCCCTTTTTAAGATAATGATCCCATAAGCTCTCTCGCTCTTTCACATGATGACCTCCCTCGTTAGGGCGTTGCCCCAAACCCCACCAAAGGGCGCTGCCCTCTGGACACCCGCCAAAGGGCGCTGCCCTCCGGACTCCATGGTGCTTTTTCGGGGAAAATAAGCTTAAAAAGTGATAGATACTATTGCTTCTTCTTTTCTACATAAAATTCTTTTCTCCTGCATACATTTTCTTTTTTGATAGAGAAATTTCATTTCTTTTATTTGCCTCTGCTATTTTTTTGTGATATTATGAAAGCGGTAAAAGTAATGGTAAGATTGGTTTATCATGGAACTACTTTAGAGTTTGCCGATAATATCGTAAAAAACGGCATTGACCTTACAATCGGCAGAAAAAACTTGGATTTCGGTCAAGGTTTTTATACTACAGCCGATAAAAGGCAAGCAATAGAATGGGCAAAAAAAGTTTCTTATAATGTAAGACCTGCTGTCATAGTTTTTCAATCGTCATTAGATAATTTAAATGTAAAATATTTTCCGTTTCAAAATGATGAATGGAAAGACGTTGTATACAAAAACAGAATTTTAAAAGTTGATCCGTTGACGGGCTATGATTGCGTTATCGGACCAATAAATTCAACGTTTAATTTTGGGCGTAAGTTTAAACAAAATTACAAAGAATCAGACTGTAGACTTATTATTGTTGCTCCCAATTGTCACCTATCGTCAGGGGGAACTCCCCCCTACCCCCCTCTAAGAGGGGGGCTTGATTTGAGGAAATATTGAAATTTTTTGGCTCAAAAGTCGCAATCCGAGTGCCTCCCTCCTAGAGGGAGGTGCCCGAAGGGCGGAGGGAGAGCCGTGAAGAGCACAATTTTTATTGTAAATTTAATGATTTGTCGACACTCTGA
>JAGBMX010000029.1 GCA_017634675.1 Selenomonadaceae bacterium
AGGGGGGCTTGGTTTGAGGAAATATTGAAATTTTTTGGCTCAAAAGTTGCAATCCGAGTGCCTCCCTCCTAGAGGGAGGTGCCCGAAGGGCGGAGGGAGAGCCGTGAAGAGCACGATATTTATTGATTTGTCGACAGTCTGACCTTTTTAAAAAGCTATCATTCTATCTTTTTTGAAGATTTTTTGAAAAATTAAAGGAAATCAATCTCTAATCGAAGAAATCTCTAACATAAGGTACAAAGTGAACGCTTTATTTTTTTATGGAGGATGAATCCATGAACGCAAACACCGTAAAATCAATGATTATAGGTCACGCCATAGGGGACGCTTTAGGCGTTCCCGTTGAATTTACAAGCCGCGACGGGCTTGAAAGGCATCCCGTAAAAAGCATGATGGGCTACGGCACATATAGCGTTCCCGCGGGCGCATGGTCGGACGATACGAGTATGACGCTTTGCTTGCTCGAAAGTTTGGGACGGTTGGGAAAAGTCGACTATAACGATGTTATGCAAAATTTTCTCAAATGGATGAGAAACAGCGAGTTTACGCCCACCGATCAAATTTTTGACATAGGCATAACCACAAGCGAAGCCCTGTTAAACTTTGAAAACGGAATAAGCCCGTTATCCTGCGGGGGCGAGGACGAACACAGCAACGGCAACGGCTCTTTAATGCGGATTGCTCCCATAGCTTTGTATCTGTACGCAAAGAGTGGAAACGGCTTGATGGAAGATGATTTAAAGGTAACGCATAATCTTTCAAAACTGACTCACGCTCATCCGAGAAGTCAAATGGGATGCGGGATTTACGTATTTGTCGCGGTCGAAATCCTCGCGGGAAAAAAGTTGAACGAAGCGATAAAAGCGGGAGTGGAGAAGGCGCATAAGTTCTATAATTCACAATCGGAATTTGCTATAGAACTTGATATATACGGGCGTATATGGGATATTGACAAATTCGCAAAGTTAAAAGACTACGATATAGAAAGCACGGGTTATGTCGTATATTCCTTGGAAGCCGCGCTATGGTGCTTATTGACGACGGACGACTACGCCGAATGTGTATTGAAAGCGGTAAATTTAGGCGGCGACACGGACACAATAGGCGCGATAGCGGGAGGTCTTGCGGGGCTTTATTATGGGATTGACAATATACCCGAAGATTGGCGAAAAACTTTGATAAGGTATGAGGTTATTGAAAAGATGTGCGAGACGTTTGCGGAAAAAATCATTACACCATAAACTCCTCATGTCGCATGGTCATATAAGTAAGTTCCGTTAAGGCGGCTCTTTCGTTTGTAAAGATGCCGCCTTTTTTTTGCGTCGGGAACGCGGCGCTTGTCCCGTCGGTCAATTCTTCCACCCTGTTTTCCGCGTAGTGAGCGACTTCGTCGTTTGTGAGCGCAGCAAAGGGCGTGACGATTGCAGGCAGCGACTCGAATAAGGAGGGATAGATTGAAAAATATTCGCCGCCTTTAGGCGCTAAGATTTCAAGCAGGGTTGATTGTAAGTTCATGTGGGTCGCTATTTTGTTGGGGAACATGGAATTGTCAAGCTCGGGGTGCATGAGGAGCAACGAAGTCATTAAGCGTTCGCGTAAAGTCGGCTCGTTGCGGGCAACTCCTTTTCCGTACGGAATGAGTCCTACCGTATGATCGCCCGTTACAATAAACATAGCGTTAGGGTCTAAATTCTTCATTCTCTCGATAAATTCAAAAACGGCTTTGTCTTGATACCAAAACGCGCCCATTTTGCGAATTTCCGCCGCATCGTCGTAAAGTTCCTTCGGAATAGAGCCGAACACTTTTTCTTTATCGAAGCCGTAATCCTCAAGAGGTAGTCGGTACGGCCCGTGATTTGACGTAGTATATAAAATATGTAACGTCGGCGAAGTCGATTTAAAGTTTTCGATAACGCTTGCGGCAGATTCCAAAAAGATGTGGTCATAGACTCCAAGCCAAGTGCGTCCCGCGTTTTCGGGGGAAATTTTTATGCCGTCGTATACGTTCGTCACGCCGCAAGCGGGGAGATAGTGCATTAAGGAACCCCAACTTAACGAGCCGCCGTAGAAGAAATTCGTTACGATATTAAATTTTTGAAGCTGTAAGGCAAGAGAAGTTATCGCCGCCTTTTCCCAGAAAGCCTTCTTTTCGTTCAATTCCATGCGGCAGTCGAAAATGCCGCTCATTAACGATACGAGGGAAGTTTGGGAAATTAAGCCGCCGGGGAGGGTGTGCTTAAAAGATACGGAATGTTTTTCGGCGCGAAGTTTTTTCCCATAAGGCGCCATATTTAACTCGGAGTAAATATCGTCAAGAGGCGCTTCGCCGTAACTTTCGGCTATTATTAAAAATATATTTTGCGACGGTTTTATCGGAGAGCCTTTTGCAGTTCTCTTGAAAATCGTGAGAGGATTGCCGTGGGAAAAATTTTTCGACGAAAGTCGCAAGGTTTCTGCGAAACTTTCGCCGCCCGCCTTCGCAAAAACAGCCGATACAGTCTTTGCCGATTCTTCGTCCGTATGTTTCAGCTCTTCCGGCAACCTTCTTTTTAACAGCAGTTTTAAATTCACCAAATCGTCAATGGTAGCCTTTGCCATAAAGGGATCGTCCTTTACCACGGACGGCACTTCGTCCCATTCCGGCTTATTCCTGTGCAGAAACGTTCCGCCGAAACGGAAAAAATAAAATGTAGCGACTGCGGCTAGAGTTACCAATATCGGATGAATATTTAAGTTTATATGAACATTTCCTAAGATTGAATTTATGATTAAATACGAAACAAGCAAAATCGGGACATAGGATAGGAGCAGCCATGCGCCGTGGTTCTGTCTGAAAAATATATCCGCCAAATTCTTTTTGTCCGCATTACCGCCAAGCCAAATCGTCGGATTATAAATATCATGAAAATGAAAATAGAAAATCATCTTGCCGATAAACGCGGTATAAAGTATAGCGATAAACGCAAGCGTTATAGTTATAAACGCAATATTTAATATGTTAGTTAAATTTATTCCCGTAACGGCAAAAGAAGCTATATAGAAGCCTAACGAAATAATAAAGAGCCAGAGAAAGAGATATGCGTGAACGTCCATGCCCCACCAAAAACCGTAGCGGAAACATTCGCGCCATTTTTTTATCTCCCCTGTAGGATTTTTCTTTTTTCCATAGAATAATATAAAGATAAGACGAAATATTGCGGCGTAGGCGGGGACAAGTAAGAATAATAGAAAACTTGATAGTGTGGATTCTAACAGGTTCATTTTGAGCTCCTTCTAAGGTGGGTTTATTCATTTCTTTGCTTGTGCAAAGAAACGAACCAAAGAATATTTTACTTGCAAGCTTTGTTGTATGTTTTTATTTTGTGTGTAAATATAGTTTGTGGTTGTTCATTTCTTTGCTTGTGCAAAGAAACGAACCAAAGAAACACAGCAGGGGCTATGCGCCCCTGCACTCGCAAAACTCTTCCCTTTGGTTTTTCTTTTTATATATAGTTCCGTTTGGGTTTTCGGTTTCATGGTGGTTTCGACATAGTTTTCGTTGCTCGCTAAAATCGCATCCTGCGATTTAGGCGAGCGGCGGCTCGTCCTGAGCCGCCCTCTGCCGAAAATTTTGCGGTTTAACTCTTATTTTTCCTCATTATACAAAAAAAAACTTACAGATAAAAGAAAATTTTGATATGAATATAAAAATTATCCTTATTGTCAATACTCATAAATAGGAGTCCAGAGGACTAAAGTCCTTTGGCGGGGTCAAGGGGCAGCGCCCCTTGTGGGGTTTGGGGCGAAGCCCCAAGGAGTAGAACATGAAGATTAAGATTGTGGTGGCGCTGCATAAGGCTTATTGGTTGCCTAAGGACGAGTGTTATTTTCCACTGCAGGTCGGGGCGTTGGGTAAAGAGCCTTTCGGGGTGCATAGGGACGACGAAGGGGATAATATCAGCGCGAAGAATCCGAATTTTTGCGAGTTGACCGCGCTTTATTGGGCGTGGAAACATATAGACGCGGATTATATCGGGCTTTGCCATTACAGGCGGTATTTTACCCGTAGGGAGGCTTTTAGGCTTGACCATAGGAAGGAAGCCGTGCTGACCGGTAAAGAGTGGGAAAAGATTTTGGCTAAACACCCGGTTGTCGTGCCAAAGAAGCGTCGGCATTTTATCGAAACCAACAGGAGCCACTATTACCACGCCCATCACAGAGAAGGCTTGGACGCGCTTGAAGAAGTGCTGAAGGAGAAGTATCCTCATTATTTGGACGCTTATGAAAAGGTAATGGGGAGGACTTGGGCGCATCTTTTTAATATGTTCGTGATGAGACGGGATTACTTCGAGCGGTACATGGAGTTTATGTTCGACGTGCTGTTTGAAGTGGAAAAACGTGTGGATATAACGGGGTACAGCGTGTATGAAGCGAGGATTTTCGGCTTTTTGGCTGAAAGGCTTTTGGACGTGTGGCTGATTGCCGAAGATGTGCCTGCGGTTGAAAAGAACGTGAGTTTTTTGGAGCGGCAGAATTGGATTAAAAAGGGCGCAAGCTTTTTGTTGAGAAAGATAAGGGGCAGGAGGGACTGACGTGGAGAAACCGCCGTTTTTTTCCTGCGTAATGCCTTCTTATAATTCGGAAAAATATATAGTTAGAGCGGTTGAGTCCATGCTTCGCCAGAGTTTTGAGGATTTCGAGCTATTGATTGTGGACGATTCGTCTGTGGATAAGAGTCGAGAGATTATACGGAATTTTGAGGCGAAGGATGGTAGGGTGAAGGGAATTTATCCCACGGAGAATAAAGGGGCGGGAGCGGCAAGAAATGTTGCGCTGAAAGAGGCTAAGGGCGAATTTGCGGTTTTCTTGGATTCGGACGATTTTATGGACGCAGATTTTCTCGCTTCGGCTTATAAAGCGATAACGGATAATCCCGATGCGGACGGCGTAAAATTCGGCGGGATAGAAGAATACGTCGAAAACGACAATGTTGTATATAAAAAGGTATGCTTGCCGAAGAAAGGCAAGTATATAGGTAATAGGGAGATTTTTTCCGCGGCGGTGCTGATGGAAGAAACCCCCCTTTTCGGCTATCCGTGGAACGGCGCGTACCGCATGAAGACAATACGGGAGCATGGCGTCGCTTTCAACGAACATTATAAAATGAACGAAGACTTCCTATTTAATACGGCTTTTTTTAGCGCGGCGAATGTGATGATAACCGTCGATAAGGCGTTTTGCCACTACCAAAAGAGGGCGGGGAGTCTCTCCACCTCGGCGAATAAGGATTATTTAAAGCATCATATCATAAAGATAAAATCATTTTTAGAAGCTTTTGAGGGAAACCCGCCAAAGGAACTTTTGCCAAAAATTTACTGGCAGTATTTCAGAATTATTTTATCTGCTTTAGAAAGAGAAGAAGAAAGTACACGAAAAGAATTAATCGACAAGGTAAAAGCAAGCGAACTTTATAAAGGCTTTTTACAAGCAGACTTTTCAAAAGAGACTTTAAAAAGGAGATTGCTTATCGGCGGATTTAAACTTGCGCCGTTAATGTTGTCGAAACTTGTATCGTACATAAGGAAGAAAAGCCCCGTGTTTTTTGCTAAAGTTAAGAGATAGGGAGGAAATAAATATGGTATTCATGAAACTCAATCTTGTCGTAAGCGCGTTCAAATCGTATATGGAGGCTTAAAATATGGGCAGTTGGAATGATATATTCAGAGAAATTCAAAATACCAAGTCTCAATATGATTATGTTCGCCGCAAGTATTTATCCAATTTGTGTGATTTTACGGGACGAAACGCAATTACTTATTATTCCGCATGGCTTAGTAAACCCGATGTAAATAATATTGATATAAATGACAATGATATAAACGGATTTATGGCGTGTATTTACAAAATGGATTGTTCCAAAGGTTTAGATTTAATATTGCATACGCCCGGGGGAAATCCTACAGCTGCTGAGGCTATTGTAAATTATCTTCGAGATAAATTTGACGATGATATACGCGTGATTGTTCCCCAAATTGCCATGTCTGCGGGAACCATGATCGCATGCGCCGCTAAAGAAATCGTTATGGGGAAGCAGTCAAGTTTGGGACCCATTGATCCCCAATTTAACGGCATACCTGCATATAATATCAAATTAGAATACGAGGAGGCAAAAAAGGATCTTCTCGACAATCCCGGTAATGCGCCATACTGGGCGATAAAGCTTCAACAATATCCTGCGGCTTTTATGAAAACTGCCATTGACGCTATAGAACTTTCCGAACAATTGGTAAGAGATTGGCTTGGGTCTTGTATGTTTAATGCTGCAATTGAACAAGACAGGCAAACAATCCACAATATTGTATCGTTTTTAAACGAACATGAAAACAGTAAGACTCATGGGCGGCATTTTAAAGCAACGTCATGCAGAGACGTTGGACTTAAAATAATCATGATGGAAGATGACCAAGAGCTACAGGATAAGGTATTGTCTTTACATCACGCTTACATGATTTCGTTAGACGCGACGCCTATTGTAAAGATAATCGAATGCCAAAATGATAATTCAGTTGTATCGACTGTACCAAATAATGAGGTGAGAATATGAGAACGATGGACTTTGAGGAAATTGCCGATATTTATAGAAAATGTAATATATCTGTATCAGACGAAAATTTCAAAAAAAATGAACTGAAGAAAGGATATATTAGCAATCACTTGAATTCGAGTCATAACTTTCTTTACAGAGGCAAAAGTAATCCGACTTGGACCAATAGCGTAAAGAAATAATCAACCGGGAGGTTTTTATGGGTAATTTGGACAATTTTTTAGCATTGTTTAAAAATAAATTCTATATCCCGCTTGTTATAGGAGCGATTTTCGCCGTTATTCTTGCGGCTGAGAGCGTAATAAATCCTCCCGCTTATTCTTTGCCGGAAGTGGGGTATATCGAAAAAACTTATCTTGTGGAATCGGATAAACCTCTGTCGGGGCATTTCGATTTTAAGGTCGCTCTCCTTAATTCCGCTTCCGTACGGGATTTCTTTATTCAAAACAAGAATAATTTCGATTTTCCGAAACTTTGCCGTTATTGGGATATACAGTCTTTTAACAAGCGCGAGGCTTGGTTTTTGGGCAAATTCGATTACCTAAAGGCTGCGGACAACATCTTGATTATAAAGATGAACGTCAGCAAAAAGGATGAGGCGAACAGCGACTATTTAAGAGAACGTGGCGAGGAATTTTTTGACGCCGTTGCGGCGCACTCTTTTAATTACCTTGAAAAATACGGCGTAAAGGCGACTTTTACCACGGTTGACAAATTGGTTCTACTGCCTGAAAACGCCGCTGCGCCTACGGAAAGCCACTTTACCCTTAAATACGGCGTTATGGGCTTTGCGATAGGCTTTCTCTTAGGCTCTCTTGTTTTGGCGATTATCGCCCTGAGAGGTAGGAAAGATGATTGACGCTCTTTTGCCCCTCACCTTGGCTCTAGTCTTATTTGCCGCATTGCTCTTTATAGTGTCGGACTTTGACATACTATCCCCCGCCGTTATCGTAGCTTTGGTCATGGCATTTTCAAGCGTCCTCGCGCTTGCCTCCGCTTCCACATGGAATCTCTATATGCCCTTTTACGGTGCGACGATACTCTTTTTGGGTGTCTTAATCTTCTCCCTCACCTCCCTTGCCGTAAAATCCAAACTCAATTTTATAAAATCCGTAAACTTACCGAATTTTGACGTCAAACCCGTCCCTGTTATTCTTCTCTCTATATTCACCTTTATTTTAGCTTTTTTCAGTTTCAAGGAAACATACGAGCTTGCGGAAAGTTTAGGGAACGACCAAGGCGTTTTCGGAATGATAGGCGCAATTCGCCCCCATCTTGAATCGGGCGATATTACAATCAGCCGCACCATGAACTACCGCAACACCTTCGCAACTCTCTTTGCATACGTTTCCGCTTTTGCTTTCTTCTACCTTCTGATTATAAAAAATACCTTTAGAAAGTTGCTTCTTATTCCCATGTTTCTGTTGTCCCCATTTCTTATCCTTACCACAGGGCGAATGAATCTGCTTTTTTATGTAATCTATCTCTTAATCCACGCCTGTATTCTATATCGTTTGCGAGAAGGCGACTCCAAAGCCTCAAGAAAGCGATCCCTCAAATGGACGCTCTACGCAGGCGGCGCATTCTTCGCCCTCTTTCTTATCCTCGGCACGCTAACGGGCAAAGTCGCCTTTGACGGTACGGGCAGAAGTCCCCTTCTCATCCTCGCCCACTACGGCGGCGCATCCATTCCCGCCTTCGGCGCGCTTATGGAGCTTCCTGTCATCGACGACGGACTAATCGGCTCCCACATTTCCCTCGGTCTCTACAGAATGTTAAGCCGTCTGGGCTTTGACCTGCCGGAAGTTATGACGTTCCTTCCCTTCCTCCATTTCGACGGTATGAAAACCAACGTATTCACCGCATTTTGGCGGTACATCGAAGATTTCGGGCTTTGGGGAATGTTTCTTTTCACCTCCCTCCTATCCCTTTTCTACACTCTATTCTACGAACTCACCAAAAGCGGACGTTTAGGCGCGTACGGCATTATCCTCTATTCCTCCCTCGCCTACCCTCTCTTTATGTTCTTCCAAGACGAACGCCTGATAATGGACTTCTCCGGCACGCCAATCGTTTATCACGTTATTTTGCTGTTTGTGTTTTATAAGGTGATATTGAAAAAATCAAGTTAGTTCTCTTCTTTCTTTTTTCTCTTTCTTTTATCCAAGGCTATGCAAGCTTTTCAAAATCTGCAAAAATACAGGCGGAAAAGTACCAAACCGCAAGATTATAAAAAAGAACTTGTGGATTATTTTGGAGAAATAAATTTTGGAGGAATCTTTATGCTAAAACTTTTTTTGGAAACTTTAAAAAGAAAGTTCTATATTCCGTTGGCGCTGGCTTTTTTGTGCGGCGGAGGATTGGCTGCGGAAAAAGCCTTGTTTCCCACGGAGTTTCGTACGTCGGACAGGTGCTTTATCGAAAAGGTGTATTTGATAAAGAGCGATAAACCGTTGCCGATGAATGAGGACTTTAGACCGGCGATGCTTAATTTTTCCTCTATTATGCGCTTCTTTGAGGAAAACAAGCGGACGCAGGAATTTGACATGGCGAAGTTTCACCGCATTTGGGATTTAATGCCGCTTGAACACCAAGGGATTTGGTTTGAAAGCAGGTTTCAGTACATAAGGGGCATGGATAACGTCTTAATAATGAGGATGTATCTTGAAAAACGCGATGACCCCGATGTAAACTATATGCACGATAAGGCGGAAGCGTTCTTTGACAAAGTTGCGGCTCATTCTTTTGCGACATTTAACAACTACGAAACAAACGCCGAATTTATAGAAAAAGATAAGCTAGTCCTCCTCCCCGACAAGGTTGCGCCGCCCACCAGAAAGCGGACGCTTGTAAAATACGGCGTGGCGGGATTTATCTTAGGCTCTATGTTGGGATTTTGCGTGATAGCGTTTATGAGTTATCGGAGAAAGAACAATGGATGAGATGCTGATTGCTCTTGCTGTTACTTTGATATTCGCCGCCCTCGCTTTGTTCATAATAGAAGAGTTTGACATACTCTCTCCTACGGTTGTCACGGTTGGAATAATGGGATTTTCTGCGCTCCTCGCGGCTCTCGCGTCGGACGTATATAATTTCACAATGACGCCGGACGCTGCGCTATTGCTTATCCTTCCGCTATTCGCCTTTGTATGTTCGGCGCTTTATGTTAAAAGCAAATGTAACTTTATAAAGTTAAAAGAATTACCGAATTTTACCGTTAAAACCAAGTACGTTGTTATATTTTCCGCAATTGCGTTGGTATTTCTCTTCTTAAACTTTTGGGAACTATATCGTTTATCCGAGCGGTTTGGCAATTACGATGGGATTTTCGGCATGATAAAGACCGTGCGTCCTTATATAGAAAAAGGCGAGGCGCAGCTTTCAAGGTGGAGCAACTATAGGAACTATTTTGCCGAAGGCCTTGCCTACGTCAGCGCATTCGCCTTCTTTTACAAACTTTTCTTCGATAAAGTTAAAGTCAAAATCCTACTCTTACCAATGATAATTTATATGCCGTTCCTTATTCTGTCCACAGGACGCATGGGACTTTTGCTCTACGTTATCTATCTTGCGCTTATAGGCTGCATTACTTATCGCTTAAAGCAAAACGACAGCATAGAGTCGCGCAAAGTATCCGCAAGATGGGCGATATATTCGGCGGTGTTTTTTTTCCTGCTGTTTTTAGGCTTTGGATTTTTCACGGGGAAATTTTCACTGTCCGGCGCCGCAAGCAATCCGTTCGCCGTCCTCGCTCACTACGGCGGCGCGTCTATTCCCGCGTTTTCCGAAATCTTAAAGCTTCCTTATGTCTATGACGGCAACATCGGCTCTTACACGCTAATCGGCGTGTACCGCATCTTGCAAAAATTCATCGAGCTGCCAAACGTCGCCATATTCCTGCCTTTCGTCTCTTTTCAAGGCATGGACACCAACATATACACGGCGTTTTATCGCTATATCATAGATTTCGGCGTTGTGGGTTGCACGGCGATAATGGTCTTCTTCGGCGGGTTTTACACTTTCTTTTACACTCTCGCCAAAAGCGGCCGCCTAGGCGCGTTCGCTATCATAGCGTACTCAACTTTTTCCTACCCAATCTTCCTCTTCTTCCAAGACGAACGATTTTTCCTTGACCTATTCGGCACCACCGTAATCTACCAACTCGCCGCGCTGTTTTTCTTCTATAAAATCATTTTGCGTAAAGGGTAGGTTCTTACTTTCTTTTTTCTCTTTCTTTTTTGTAAAAAAGAAAGAGAAAAAAGAAAGTAACAAAGAAAAAAGAGAAAGAAAAAACTTTAACAAGGGTTTTAGTGGCTTTTTTATAGTTAAACTTTCAAATAAAGTACCCGGGAGTCCAGAGGGCAATGCCCTTTGGCGGGGTGCAGGGGCGGCGCCCCTGTCGGGGTTTGGGGCAGCGCCCCAACAAAAGGAGACTGTATGACTAATCGACTGAAAGAGAATATATTGTCGCTTTTTACGTTAAAAGGGGCGGAATATATAGTATCTTTTATAACGCTGCCCTATTTGCTTAGGGTGCTAGGACCGGCTTCGTACGGGAAAATTCTCTTTTTTGAAAGTATCGTGGCGTATGGGGTGCTGTTTACGGATTACGGATTTAACCTAACGGGGCCTAGGGACGTTGCTAAAGCTGACGAAAAGGATTTGCCGAAAGAATTTTCCGCAATATTCGCCTCAAAATTGTTGCTTCTTTGCGTTGCGCTTATTGTAGGCGCGCCGCTCACGCTCTTGTTGGGGGAAAGACTCGATACGACGCTCCTTATCGCTGCGTCTCCCGCTTTGTTTGGAGCCGTACTCTTTCCGATATGGTATTTTCAAGGCATACAGCAAATGCGCTTTATCACCATATTCAATTTGGCGGCTAGAACCATCTCCGTAATACTAATATTTGCATTGGTGAATACCGAAGAAGATACGGCGCTTGCGACTTTGCTTCTCGCTTCTCCGCCGCTTATCGCAGGAATTTTCTCTTTGATAATGCTCTTTATAAAGTCGCCGCAAATATTTAAAATCCCCTCTCTCAAAGAGGTTGTAAATAAGATAAAAGCAGGTTTTGAGATATTTTTATCGACGGTATCCATCAACCTTTACACCACGACCAACAATTTCCTGCTGGGCTTTATCGCGGGAAATGCGGCTTTAGGGTTGTACGGCGCGGCGTATAAGATAATACAGGCGATAAAAGGCGTGATGGGGCCTATTTCAAACGGCATATTCCCGCATATTTCGGCGTTATCTAAGCAATCAAGGCCGGAAGCCATAGCGTTCCTAAAAAAGGCGACGAAAATTTTAGGCGGCGCATCTTTAGTCCTCTTTATCCTTACGTTTATATTTGCGGATATAATCGTATCTATCATCATGGGCGAAGGATACATGGAAAGCGTGGAACTTTTAAGGATAATATCGCCTCTGCCTTTCCTGATTGCTCTCTCCAACATTTTCGGCATACAGACGATGGTAGCGTTCCAATTTGAGAAGCTCTTCTCAAGAATACTGATGGCAAGCGCCGCCGTAAACTTCATCATAGGAATCCCGTTAATCTACCAGTTCTCAAGCGTAGGGCTTGCGATTACCACGGTTATCGTAGAAACCTTCGTAACGGTGACAATGTATGTGGCGCTGAGGAAACGCGGAATAAGGCTGATATAGCAAAAATTTTAAAAAAATCTCCGCAAAAGCTAAAATCTAAAGCTTTTGCGGAGATTTTTATTTATCCGTCATATCCTGATTATCCGTCCAAAGTTCGCATTGTGTCATAACTGTTTGAACAGCGTCCTCCATTCCTTCGGGCGGGTATTTATGCTTTTTTAGCAGTTTCTTTATCAACATACGCATTTTTGCTCTTGCGCTTGAGCGTTGTTGCCAGTCAATCGTGCGGTTGCGGCGCAAAGTGTCCGCCAATTCTTTTGTGATGGCTATAAGTTCTTCGTTTTCATAGAAATCCTTGATAACCTGCGGTTTCGTCAATGCGTCGTAAAACGCAAGCTCCTCCGCCGTAAGTCCGAGTTTTTCGCCTTCACTGTGCGCGGCTTCGATTTGCTTTGCCAAATTCAAAAGTTCTTCGATAACTTCCTCATTGGTAAGCATACCGTTTAAATAGGCGTTCATCGCCTTTTGAATTATCTCGCTGAATTTTTCGGATTTTACCACATTTGTACGGCGGTATATCTGAACCTGTTCCGCGATTAACTTTTTCAACAGTTCTACGGCAAGATTTTTCTCCTTCATTTTGGATATTTCTTCCAAAAACTTTGGGTCAAATATCGAAAGTTCGCGCCCTACATCGGAAAATAAATTGATTACTCCATCGCTTTTTATGCTTTGTTTCAAGAGTTCGTTTATCCGCTTGTTCATTTCCGGCAGTGAAATTTTTTCTCCCGCGCCTTGATGAGTCAGCCTTAAAACCAACACCCTCACCGCCTCAAAGAACGCCGCCTCAAATCGCTCGTTTTCTTTTGCGATGGATGAACAAAGCGACAACGCTTGATGCAAAAGCAACGCTTCTTTGATGAATATTTCCTTTTTCTTGTCCGCTTTAGGGTCAACGATAAAGTTTACCGCGCCCGTAATGGCTTTTGCCCGTTCTAAATCCGAGCCGTCTTTGAATTTTGCGTAATCATAACCGTGGAATATATCTTGGCAAAGGTCAAGTTTCTCAAGAAACTTTGGATAAGCTATCTTTGCAATATCCGTATCTCCATAATTTTTCTTGTCGCGAACGGTGTAATCGTTCATTGCCTGCTTTAGCGCGGACGCTATGCCTACATAATCGACGACCAGTCCGCCTACTTTATCTCTCCATACGCGATTTACTCTCGCTATGGCTTGCATAAGGTTATGACCGCTCATCGGCTTATAAACATACATCGTAGCCATAGAAGGCACGTCAAAACCCGTCAGCCACATATCCACAACTATGGCGATTTTAAGCGGGCTATCGTTATCTTTAAAAATTGCGGCGAGTTCGTCGCGATGATGTTTATTGCCTATAATTTTCCTCCATTCCTCAGGGTCTTTGTTGCTTTCGGTCATTACAACGGCGACTTTATCCGTCCAACTTGGACGAAGTTCTAAAATACGATTATATATCTTCATGGCGATAGCGCGAGAATACGCAACAATCATCGCTTTGCCCGTCAAAAGGTCTGCCCTGTAATTTTCATAATGATTTAAAATATCCGAAACAAGGGAATCTATGGTTTTGTCGTTGCCGAGTATTGCCTCCATTTGCCCAAGTTCGCGTTTGCTCTTTTCAACGGTTGCAGGGTCAGCGTTCTCAGCCATTATGTCGTATTCATCGTCGATAAGTTTCAGCGTGGCTTCGTCCAATTTCAGTTTTATAACGCGGCTCTCGTAATATACGGGGCGGGTCGCTCCGTCCTCAACGGCTTGCGTCATATCGTAAATGTCAATATAATCCCCGAAAACCTCGCGAGTGCTTCTGTCTTTTGATGAAATGGGCGTTCCCGTAAAACCGATATATGTCGCGTTCGGCAAACTGTTCCTTATAATTCGCGCCGTACCTACAACGCGCTTTGCGATTTTCTCACCCGCATCGTTCACGGTTATTTTTATTTTTTCCGTTAAACCATACTGCGAACGATGCGCTTCGTCCGCCATAACCACAATATTTCGCCTCTCTGACAAAGGCTCGTCCGATTCCTCAAATTTCTGCATTGTGGTAAAAATGATGCCGCCCACTTTTCTGCCCGACAAAAGATTTTTGAGATGTTCGCGGCTTTCGGCGTGAATAGGCTCTTGACGTAAAAAATCCTTACATTTTGCAAATTGCCCGTACAGTTGGTCGTCAAGGTCGTTTCTGTCCGTCAACACCACAATAGTCGGACTGTTCAGCGCAGCTTGCAATAGATGAGCGTAAAACACCATTGAAAGGGATTTGCCGCTGCCCTGCGTATGCCAAAACACTCCTCCCTTGCCGTCGGTTTCGGCAGCGTTAGCCGTCGAAGCGACAGCCTTTCGCACGGCAAAATATTGATGATACCCCGCCAGTATTTTAACTTTAGTCAAGCCATCGTTAGAAAAGCAAATAAAATTTTTGATAATATCCAAAAATCTCTTTTGCTCGAAAATTCCCTCAAAGAAAGTGTCAAATTGCGCGTACTGCGTATTTTCATAATCTCCGTCTTTGGTTTTCCATTCCATAAATCTATCTTCGCCGGAAGTTATCGTCCCCGCCTTTGAAGTCCCCATATCGCTCATAACGCAGATAGCGTTATAAACAAACATTGACGGAATTTCCTGTATATAGTTTCTAAGTTGCAAATAGGCTTCGCTTGCGTTGGTTTCCTCTCTTGACGGCGATTTTAACTCGATAATGACGATAGGCAAACCGTTTAAAAACAAGATTATATCCGCGCGTTTGTTGCTGTTTTCGATAAAAGTCCACTGATTAGCGGCTATGAAAGAGTTATTTTGAGCATTGTCGTAATCCGCAAGATAAACTATAGCGGAGCGTTCTTCGCCGTTTTCGTTATACCTTACTGGTACGCCGTTCTGCAAATAATCCGTAAAAACTTCGTTACGCTGAACAAGCTCGCCGTTTTCAAAATTCTTGAGTTTAAAAAGCGCGTCGTTAATGGCGTCTTCGGGCAAAGCAGGATTTAAAAGCCGAATTTGTCTTTCCACAATCTCATCATAAAGCGGACTCTTTAAATCGCGCTCTATATCCGGCGCGTAAACGGTTTCGTAACCTAGATTTTGAAAGAGTTCCATTAAGGATTTTTCGTAATCGGCTTCGGTGTAGTTTGACGGCAAGATAGTCACCTCGCATTTTTATACTATATCACCTTGGCATTACCCGTGAAAGGGTGAGTCCTTGCATACTCAACAGCTTCTTTTCGGTACTCTTCATCGGACATTTTATCGAAAAAATCCTTTCGCCACTCGGTATAATCAAAATTATCTGCTTTTATAGCCACGATAAATTCAGCAGTTTCTATAGGTCCGAGTTCCTTTATTAAACAATTTATTCCTCGATTCATCACATATTCAGCATTTGTAATCATTTTTCTTTTCCTCCATATACTTCTACAAATTTTAATGGATTAGTTATAATCAAACTGTCACTCACATATTTTAATATGCGCTTATCAGTAGTCAAAAAATAATCACATTTTGCAAAAAGAGCGCAAGCCATATGATATGCGTCGTGTTTTTTTATCCCTGTAAGCATAATATCTTCTGCAATGCGATGTATTTCATCTTCATTTGCCTCAGAAACATATATGGATGAGTTTTTCTGTAAAAATTCTTCAATATAGAATTTTTTTAACAAGAACGGACTGTTTTCGTTTTCATATCTTAAAATATAAGAAGAAACCATCTCCAATTTACCGGATTTTATTTCGTCCTGAATGAAATGGATTGCCTTTGCTTCCATTGCAATCGTCATATAGCCTTGATTATCATAGGGACGATTATAACAGCAAGTATCAAGATATATTCGCATAGTGTACCCCTTCGTAATATAAACTTTTCATTTTTGCGTCATCTGCGACTTTCAAAATATCAGTCATAAGAAATCCTCACTTTTTTTATTGGCTTTAAAAACTCATCTTTATCAATATAGAGATTTTCTAAAATCGGGATTAAATCAATATATTCTTCCTCCGGTTCATCGTTATGTCGATATTTTGCCATTACCACAATATAACCGGCATCCCATTCCTTGACAGATGTATATTTTTCAAGCGAATATGGAGCAACAAAACGAATAACATAATCGCCATATCGAAAAACGGTATATCCGTCATAACTGCTCAATATAGCTTCTCCGTTCACATGCTTAACCTCCTATCATGATTTTGCGTTGATACATATTAAATAATTTATCAAACTAAGCATCAACATCTTTTACATTTAGCAATTCCAATAATTCTTCAGGTGAGTATATAGGTATAGGGGACTTATTAAAATGTTTGCGGTTTCTCGTTATGATACAGTCCATATTGAGTAGCTATAGCTATAATAACCTTACTACTGGCAACAAACATCGGCTCTCTTTGTTGTAAGGTATCAACTATTACATTTGTATCCAATAGTGCTTTCATAGGCTATTTGCCCTTTCTTCCATAGCCTCGTCCCAAGTTGTTTTCTGCGGCAAAATACCAAACAACGACTTAGCAACCGAAACTTTATCTTTTGGCGGCTGTGTTAATTTTGCAATAACTTTTCCGTCTTGCATAATAAGAACATCTTGCTTAGATACCAACTGCAAGTAATGGGCGACATTCTCTTGAAATTCGGTAACGGTTATGGGCATTTTTATACGCTTCCTTTCTTAAACAAGAATTTAGAGGCTTTATAGATTTATCAGTCAGTCGAACAAGTTGCATAATTTATATCTGTAATTTCCACAGTTTGGACATCCAAGCACTCAACTAAATTTTCATCAAATAACGCTATATTACGTCCTTCTCGACTGATTGTACTTTTATATTCAA
>JAGBMX010000030.1 GCA_017634675.1 Selenomonadaceae bacterium
GGGGAGGCCAGAGTGTCGACAAATCATTAAATTTACAATAAAAATTGTGCTCTTCACGGCTCTCCCTCCGCCCTTCGGGCACCTCCCTCTAGGAGGGAGGCACTCGGATTGCGACTTTTGAGCCAAAAAATTTCAATATTTTCTCAAACCAAGCCCCCCTCTTAGAGGGGGGTAGGGGGGAGTTCCCCCTGACGATAGGTGACAATTTGGAGCAACAATAATAAGTCTACAGTCTGACCTCCCCTTTCAGGGGAGGCTCTCTTGTTTTGCTGTAGTGCCTTCCCTGAAAGGGGAGGGGGACCGCGAAGCGGTGGAGAGGTCCTCTGTGAACGGCACTAATTCGCTTTTTGTTTTCTGCTGACTTCGTTGACGAAACTCCCCTAATGTAGTAAAATTCAAGAAAAGAAACGAAAGAAAATATGTGAAAGGAGCGATAAATATGGCGGGCGGAGTACACTTAAACGGCGTTCAAGAGATAAATTGGGTTGAAAAATACATAGACAAACTTTCAAAAGATATGGAAGAAATAAGGGGCATGGAAGCAAGATTAACCGAAAGAATCAACGAGAGCAACAGGTATATGCAAAATCTTGTTTTGGCGATGATAATCGGCATAGGCGCCATTACAATAGCTATTGCAGTCGCCGCAAGATAGCTTGAGGAGCGATAAATACGGCGGGCGAAGCGCATTTAAACGGCGTTTAACGGATGATTTGGTTTAAAACAGATAATCGGAGGTCTTTATGGACTTTGAAGGTTTTTTTTCATGTATATCCGACGGCATTATCCTAACGGATACAGAGGGCAAAATAGTATATATGAATACGGCGGCAAAGGATCTCCTTAAATCTGAAGACAACTACAGAGGTCGTCTTTTCAACGAAGTTTGCCCCCTTTGTAATTTCGTTACGGGCGAATCTTTTACCGCGCCCATAGACGAGGTATTAGAGGCAAAAAAATCCTTGGGATTTGCAAAAAATGTGGGACTACGATTAAACGGCAAGGAAATTTACCTTTCGGCCACCATCTCTCCCGTATTTGAAAACGGCGCCCTTACCGGCGTTTCCATCATACTCAGGGACATTACAAGAATTCGCTTGCTTGAACTTCAAGCTGAAGAAGCTTCAAGAGTGAAAGGCGAATTTCTTGCCAACATGAGCCACGAGATACGCACCCCCATAAACGGTTTTTTAGGCATGGTCGAACTCACTTTAAGAAGCAAACTCACGAAGGATCAGCGTGAAAACTTAATCTCCGCCAAAACTTGCGCCACGGATCTTTTGCAGATTATAAACGATATACTTGATTATTCCAAACTTGAAAATCACAAAATGCAGGTTGAAAAAATAAACTTAGACCTTCCCGCGCTCCTCGATCAAGTGGAACGGGTTCATTCAAGAGTAGCAAAGGACAAGGGCGTTTGCTTCGTAAAAAGCGACAAGAGCAAACTTCCTTCCATAATAAAGGGCGACCCGTTAAGGCTGCGGCAAATTCTAAACAATCTTCTGACCAATGCGATAAAATTCACGGAAAGTGGCGCTATCGCCGTAAACTGCCGAAAAATCGAACGAAACGGAGCGCCGTTCCTAAGATTCTATGTAACGGATTCCGGAATAGGCATGGATTATGCGGGAATGAAGAAACTCTTTAAGGCGTTCAGTCAGGTAGACGGCTCCACCACGAGAAAATTCGGAGGCACGGGGCTTGGGCTTCGCATAGTAAAAGAGCTTGTCGGTTTGATGGAAGGCGAAGTGGGCGTAGCCTCAAATTTGGGCAAAGGAAGCCTGTTTTACTTCACCATTCCGTTAATCGAAGGCTCGGATGACGAAGAAATCTTTACGCCGCAACCGACGGATAAAAAAGACAAACTTTCCTTTGAAAAGAAAGATATAACAAGTTTGCTCGATATGTGTAAGAAAAGATTGGGCGTAAAATAAATAAAACGTGAGTCCGGAGGGGCGAAGCTCTTTTGGCAGGGTCAAGGGGTTTACATACCGCAAGGTTGCGCCCCTTGTGGGGTTTGGGGCGATGCCCCAACAGAGGTGATAAAGATGAGATTTTTGATAGCGGAAGACGACGCCACAAGCGCGCTTGTTTTAAAGAAGTTTTTGTCGGGTTTTGGGGAGGTGACTGTCGCCTCGGACGGCATGGAGGCTTTGGAAGTTTTCACAGACACCGTAAAGAACGGGGACGCCTTCGACCTTTTGTGTTTAGACGTGATGATGCCGAAAGTTTCCGGGATAGAAGTCCTGTCCGTAATAAGGAAACTTGAAGAGGACTTGGGAGTAGCCGAAGAAGCAAGACTTCCCATAATAATGATGACGGCTCTTAGCGATATGGATTACGTTGACGAAGCCTTTGACCTAGGCTGCGACGGATATGCGGCAAAACCCGTGGATTTAGACAAGGTAGAGGGTATGATGAGGGAACTTGGAATTATATGATAATCGAAAAGGGACAAAAGTCTAACGGACTTTTGTCCCTTTTTGCTTTATGAAAAAGTTTTCATGCAGGAGATTTTCAAATTTTGCAGAATTTACTACCAAAATAAAAATATTTTAAGAGAGGTTTATCTTCAAACTTAAAAGAAAGGACAGCTATGAAGAACAAGATACGAATGCAGTTGCCGACTATACTGGCGGTACTCTTAACCATCGGAATCTTGGTGTGGTCTTTTTTGTGGTTCTCTAGGCATACGGACGAAATGATTGCCTCGACCACGGAGTTCTATCTTGAAACCAACGCGAGAAGCCAAGCGGCGGCTTTTAACACAAAGCTTAACAATCAGATAGACTTGATGGAACATTTAGCGAAGCAGTTCAAAGACACGGACATGAACAACGACGCGGCGATAATCGCAAAGTTGAAACAACTCGAAGGCATTGAGGACTTCCAGACCATAGCCGTCGCAGGTAAAAGCGGACGGCTTGCGGACAACAAAGGGAACCAAATGGGAGACGTCTCCAAAACCGAATATTACAAGATGGCCTTTGAAGGCAAGGCTACCATTTCCGATTCGGTGTTGCACGACCGAAAAAACGGGGACTTTCTCTACATCGCCGTGCCTATTTTGCAAGACGACGAGCCTAAGGGCGTTGTGTACGGGCAGTTCCCCTTGACGGTGCTCAGAAATTTAATCGAAGCCGTGGGCTTTCAAGAAACCAGTACGTCTCTCTTGCTCTCAAGGAACGGCACAATTATAGCAAGAAGCGCCACAAACGAGCTTGTAACGGACCGCATAGCAAATTTCTACGATTTGGGTTCAAGCTGGGGAATAAACGGCGAAACAAGCCTTAAAGACATAAAGATAGACGTCTTGAACGCCAAAACCATGACCATTCCCTACCGCACCGGCTCAAGAGAACGGCTCGCAGTCCTAACCCCCGTCGGATTTAACAACTGGTACTACGCCATCGTCATTCCCCAAGACGTTATAAAGAAGCAGAGCAACACCTTGTCTTACAATATGCTCTTTGTCGAAGGCATGATAACTTTAGCCTTCGTGTTCCTCTTTGTAACCATTTTGCACCTTATCCGCAGCATGGCGCTTGTGGAGCAATCAAACGAACGGTTCAAGATGGTGACAAGGCAAGCGCACACCGTCGTCTTTGACTACGACTTCAACAAAGAGGAAATCGTCTTAAACGGCAGCGTCCAGTATATCGACTCCGACGCAGAAGAAAAATACAGCCTCAGCGAACTCCTTAAAAAAGCTAAGGATATAATACACGAAAACGACGTTTCCGTTGTCAGCGACATCAAAAAAGCCATCAAAAGCGGCGAAGGCAACCTTAACCACGAGATGCGTATACTCTGCGCCGACGGCCACTACTACTGGTTCCGCTGCACAGGCACCATCGTAAGGAACGAGAAGGGCGAACCCCTTCGCTTGGTCGGAAACTTCATGGACGTTGAGGACGAAGTTACCAAGCAGGAGAAACTAAAGCAAAAGGCGGAGATAGATCCCCTCTCCGGACTTTTAAACAAGGGCGCGTTTACAAGCTACGTCAAAAACCTCCTCGCCCAATCAAACGAAAAGGAAAACCTTTACGCCTTCTACATCATCGATCTTGACAATTTCAAAAAAGTCAACGACACTTTGGGTCACATGGTGGGCGACAAGGTCATAACGGACGTGGCGAAAAAAATCTGCACCGTCTTTAGCGAAAACGACTACGTCGGCAGAATCGGCGGCGACGAATTCACCGCTTTCCTCAAACTTTCGGGCGAAGGCGTGCAAGTCGGTCAAAAAATCATCGAGGCAAAAGCCAAAGCCCTCTGCGCCATAATAAACGAAATCTACTCCGACGGCAAAAACGAGGTCAACATCACCTCAAGCATCGGCGTCGCCATATACCCCAAAAACGGCGTCACCTTCGAAGAACTCTACAAAAACGCCGATTCCGTCCTCTACGTTTCAAAAAACAACGGCAAAAATCAATATAATATTTGTAAGTAAGTTGGGGCTTCGCCCCAAACCCCACAAGGTGCGTTGCCCCTTGACCCCGGCAGGGACTTTCGCCCCTGCACCCCATAATAAAAAATAAATTATAATTAATACATTTTAATATGGGAGTCCAGAGGGGCGAAGCTCCTTTGGCGGGTGCAGGGCAGCGCCCTGCCGGGGTTTGGGGCAGCGCCCCAACAAGAAAGGGAGTGGGTGGGAATGAAGAAGTTGGTTGTAGTTTGTATGGCGCTAATGGCTATGGTGGTTGGCGGTTGCGGCGGTGGCGATAAGATTACCGTCGGAAGCGTTATATTCGAAGCGTCCGGCGAATGGTTCGTGGAAGCCATAGCGGGAATGGACGCAGCGGCGGCAAAATATGACGTGAATTTGGTTAAAGGAGATTCCAGGTATGACGTGGCTGTTGAGCGCGACCTTATCAACGAGCAGGTGAAGAATAAGGCGAAAGCTATTGTCGTTTGTCCATTGACGGTAAATGAGAGCGGCGTAGCTTTAAAGGAAGTTTCCGACATGGGAATACCCGTTGTTACATGGAACACGGTGGTAAAACCTTCCCCCACTGCGCAGATTGTGGTGGACAATAAGGTGTTGGGCGCCGCCACCGGCGATTATTTAAAAGAGTATGTGAAAAAGAATGATATTAAAAAGTTAAAGGCATTATATGTAACTGACAGTTCTTTTTCCATAGGGATAGAGCGGTGCAATGGTTTTCTGGATTCGGTGGAGCCGCTTGTGGCGCAAAATATATTGACCGTTGCGGCGGAAGTTCACGGACATTTATATGAAGAAACCTGCGTCACGATTGAAGATTTGTTAAATACCCAGCCCGACATAAACTTTATATGGTGCTGGAACCAAATGACCACAAAGGCGGCGCTTGACACGTTAAAACGGATGAACCGCACGGACGTTATGCTTGCGGGAACCGACATGAGCATGAAGTTTGCAAGGGAGATGCTGGACGGCAATATCAACTTGATAGCCGTAACGACTCAGCAACCTTACGAAATGGGCTATCAGGCGGTTGAAGCGGCTATTCAAGCGATTAAGGGAGATAAACCCAAAGAGACAATAACTATTCCAACCATTACTTATACAAAGGAAAATAAAGACAAACTAAAAGAATATGTGGAAACCCACAAGAAATTCGTGGGCGAATAAATAAAGCTGCGGCGAGCGCCGCAGCTTACAGAGTGTAGACTTATTATTGTTACTTCCAATTTCAAGGGACACTCCCCCCTACCCCCCTCTAAGAGGGGGGCTTGGTTTGAGAAATATTGAAATTTTTTGGCTCAAAAGTCGCAATCCGAGTGCCTCCCTCCTAGAGGGA
>JAGBMX010000031.1 GCA_017634675.1 Selenomonadaceae bacterium
GGGGGGCTTGGTTTGAGGAAATATTGAAATTTTTTGGCTCTAAAGTCGCAATCCGAGTGCCTCCCTCTTAGAGGGAGGTGCCCGAAGGGCGGAGGGAGAGCCGTGAAGAGCACGATATTTATTGATTTGTCTACAGTCTGAGACGCTCTTTTAAGAGCGTCCTTTTAAGTTATGCAAAAAGCTCTTCGTCATCGAACAGTTCGTTTTCATGTAAATCTTTCAATGTCAAAATCGGCGGCGATTTTTTTTGCGCCGCGTCTTTTGTTATGTGGCAAGCCGTTATGGCTTGGTTAGATGGAATATCATACATAACGTCGCGCATGATGTTTTCTAAAATCCCGCGCAGCCCCCTAGCTCCGGTTTTTTGCCTTAACGCCTCTTGCGCAATAAAAGTCAGCGCATCTTCGTCAAAGGTTAGTTTTACGTTATCCATGTCAAAAAGCGCAACGTATTGTTTTACCAAAGCGTTTTTAGGCTCGGTCAAAATGTTTATCAGAGCTTTCTCGTCAAGGGCGTTTAACGACACCAGTATGGGAAGTCTTCCGATAAATTCCGGAATAAGCCCGTGTTTTACCAAATCTTCCGGCATACAGTTCGCAAAAAGTTCTCCCACATCTTTTTCAGAAGCGGATTTTACATTTGCGCCAAACCCCATTTGTTTGCCGCCAAGTCTGGATTCGATGATTTTTTCAAGGCCTTCGAAAGCGCCGCCGCATATAAAGAGGATATTTTCAGTATTAATCTTAATCATATCCTGCTTGGCGTGTTTCCTGCCGCCTCTGGGCGCCACCAGAGCTGTCGTGCCTTCCACTATCTTTAACAACGCTTGTTGCACGCCTTCGCCTGAAACATCTCTGGTAAGTGATGGATTTTCTGAACGCCTTGAAATTTTATCAATTTCGTCAATATAGACAATCCCGCGCTCCGCCCGTTCCACATCGTAATCGGCGGCTTGAATCAACTTTAACAGAACGCTTTCAACATCCTCGCCCACATAACCCGCTTCCGTAAGGGTTGTTGCGTCAGCCGTGGCGAAGGGAACATCTAAGATTTTTGCCAGCACCCTTGCCAACAATGTTTTCCCGCTGCCGGTAGGTCCTATCATTAAAATGTTGGATTTTGCAATCTCTATATCGCTGTTTTGATCAAAATTGGAATTTATGCGCTTATAGTGGTTATATACCGCAACAGACAGTGTTTTTTTCGCTTCTTCTTGTCCGATTACATATTCGTCCAAGATTTGTTTTATCTCATGCGGTTTAGGAACATCGGAGGCGCTAGCCTGTTCAAATTCGGTTTGCGCTTCCCTTCGGATAATATCGTTGCAAAGCGCTACGCACTCGCTGCAAATATAAACGCCCGGACCTTTTATAAGATGCGCAACCTGATTCCCCGTCTTTTTACAAAAGGAGCAGTGAGGTTGTTCTTTGCCACCGCCAAACTTCAGCATATCCTCTCGCCCTTTCGACTTTCAAATTTACTTTTTATCCTTCTCGTCTTTTTCGCTGTCTTTTTTTCTGGCAATAACTTCATCTATAAGTCCGTAACTCATAGCTTCCTCTGCTGTCATAAAATTGTCGCGTTCGGTGTCCACGTTTATTTTCTCAAGATCCTGCCCGGTATGCTTCGATAAAATTTCGTTCAGAGTTTCCCTAATACGCAGGATTTCTCTCGCTTGTATTTGAATATCGGTGGACTGTCCCTGCGCGCCTCCTAAAGGCTGATGTATCATAACCCTTGCAAGGGGCAGAGCGTATCTCTTGCCTTTAGCGCCGGCAGAGAGCAACACAGACCCCATGCTCGCCGCCTGCCCTATGCAAATCGTTGAAACGTCAGGCTTTATATACTGCATGGTGTCGTAAATGGCAAGCCCTGCGGTAACGACGCCGCCCGGGCTGTTAATGTACAAATAAATATCTTTGTCCGGATCTTCCGACTCCAAAAACAACATCTGCGCCACAATGGAATTGGCAACATTATCATCGATAGATCCGCCCAATATTATTATTCTATCCTTTAAAAGACGAGAATATATGTCGTAAGATCTCTCTCCGCGACTCGTCCTCTCCACTACATAAGGTATATAATTCATTTTCTTTCTCCTGTTTTAAAATATTACTTTCTTTTTTCTTTTTCTTTTTGGTAAAAAAGAAAAAGAAAAAAGAAAGTAACAAAGAAAAAAGAAAAAGAAAAAACTTTAAACTTTAAGTCTTAATTTAGGCACAAATTATCAAAATTTCGCTCAAACCAATTACTAAAGTTTTTTTCTTTTCTTTCTTTTGTTACTTTTCTTTCTTTTCCTTTTTTACAAAAAAAGAAAAGAAAGAAAAGTAAGAACTCACATTATTTCGCTAAATTATCGACGATAAAGCGGGCGGATTTTTTTAAGAGGATGGTGTAGGTAAGATCCATGATGCGACCTTCGTCTTTTAAGATTTTTTTGACGTCTTTTACGTTAGATCCAAAAGCCGCAGCCATATCTGCGATTTCTTTTTCGATGTCCTCGCCGCTTACCTTTATGCCTTCCTTGTCGGCTACGGCGTTTAACATGAGATCAACCTTAACGCGAGTCTTCGCGTCCTCTTTGTAGCTTTCCCTAAGCTGCATTATATCTGTGCCTGCGTAAGTTAAGTACTGTTCTAAGGTCATACCCTGTTGCATAAGACGAGTCGCCATCTCATTTACCATAGCGTCAATACGGCGCTCTACGAGTTTTTCCGGAATTTCTACGGTTGTGTTGTCGCAGGCGATTTCAATGGCTTTTGCTTGTTGGGCGCTTTCGGCCATTTTCTCCGCTGTTTCTACGAGGTTTTTCTTGATATCCGCTCTAAGTTCTTCCATTGTGCTAAAAGTGGAAACCTGCTTTGCAAGTTCATCGTCAACGGGGGGAAGTTCCCTGTGTTTTATGCTTTTTACCGTACAATCGAAAGTGGCGGGCTTGCCGGCAAGTTCTTCGGCGTGATACTCCGTGGGGAACGTAACTTCAACTTTTTTCTCCTCGCCGACTTTTAGGCCGATAAGCTGATCTTCAAAACCTTCGATAAAGCTCTTTGAGCCGATGGAAAGCGGATAATCCTTGCCTTCTCCGCCTTCAAACGGTTCGCCGTCCACATAGCCTTTAAAGTCAAGGGTGATAAAATCTTTGTCCTGAACAGTGGCGTCTTCCGGAGCATCAACCAATTTACCTTGACGGAAACGGAAGTTTTCGATTTCCTTGTCAACGTCTTCGTCCGTTATTTCCTTAACCTCTTTGGGCGCCGAAAGATTTTTGTATTCGCCCAACACGACTTCGGGATGATTTGTAAAGGTTGCTTTAAACACCAAATTTTTACCATCTTCCAAGGTAACGACTTCAACTTCCGGCTGAGTAACCGGTTCCAATTTTTCCTGTTCTAAGGCGTCTGTCAATGTTTTAGGATAAATCAGTTCAAAAGCCTCGTCCAGTATATAATCGTTGCCAAGTTGGCGTTCAATCATAATCTTGGGTGCTTTTCCTTTTCTAAATCCCGGTATGCTGATTCTTTTGCCCAAGCGTTTTACGGCGTTATCTTTAGCTTTAGATAGCTCTGCGGCTTCGACTTCAATTGTTAAAACAACCTCGCACTCTTCTCTATCTTCTCTTTCGACCTTCATTTTCTAAAATTCCTCCCAATAAAAATTGCATTACAAAAAAGCGCAATGTACAACTCGACAAACCGCGTCGATAAGCGTAAAGCGTTTTTAACGTATGTTGCGCTCCATATAAACGGCAAACAATATTTCTATCGTATTTTATCCCATAACATCGTCTTTTGTCAATTTAAAATATATTTTTGTATTTTTCGTATTTTTTTGGAGTTTGACGTTACTATTCACGGGTAGTAAAAAAAGAAAAATATTGCTCTTCATGGTCAACCCCTCTGCCCTTCGGGCACCTCCCCTTTCAGGGGAGGCTCTCTGATTTCTCATTTTGTGGATATATAATGGAAAACTCACCTTCACGTTGCCTCCCCTGAAAGGGGAGGGGGACCGCGAAGCGGTGGAGAGGTCGACCATGAACGGCACTAATTCACCTTTCGCACCACTATGTTGTATTACCCGTGAATAGTAACAGTTTGGCAAAATCATCATCGTAAAATTTCAAAAAAATATTGACACATAGGGTATATCATGCTATATTGTAGATAATTTAATAGCGAACCAAACCGTTGATGCGGAGATAACGGCAGTTGAAGCCTCTACAGAGAATCCCCGTTGCTGAGAGTGGGACGAGATACTGATTGTCAAATGGACCGCTGAGGGCGCAGTCAAACGCATTTTTAAAGTTGCTGCAAATTGCACTTTCTTATTTTGCGGAGTATTCTGCGACGCTAGGCATGCGTCAGTTGCCGGGGGTATGATGGTACCTCGCTAAGCGTACGAGTTTTTACGGTAGAAGTGTCTTTATTCGCTCTTTTATTGTAAAATTTCTTGTAAAGTCAAGGTGGCACCGCGGATTTTTATTCGTCCTTGACAGAATGACTCTATCATTCTGTCAAGGACGTTTTTTTTGTTCTTTCTTTTCTTTCTTCTCTTTTTTTGTAAAAAAAGAGAAGAAAGAAAAGAAACAAAAGAAAGAAGAGAAAAAAACTTTAATAAAGGGTAAAGTAATTTATTGAAACTAGGAGGTTTATATGAAAATACAGCCTGATTTAAGTGATGTAAAAATGTTTGCACAAAAGGGGAAATACGATGTTTTTCCCGTGTACGCCGAGATTCTTTCGGACTTTATCACGCCTATTGAAGCCGTCAGAATATTGAAAAACGCTTCGACTCACGCTTTTATGTTGGAATCGGCAAAATCTCAAGACACTTGGGGACGTTATACTTTTTTGGGATTCGAGCCTAAACTTGAGGTTACTTTAAAGGACAACGTTTTGACCGTAGGAAAGGATAGCTTTGAAACAAAAGACCCGAAAGGAGAAATAAGAAAAATTTTAAACCGCTATAAAAGTCCGAGGGTTTTGGAACTTCCTCCATTTACGGGGGGACTTGTGGGGTATTTTGCCTTTGAATTTTTCGGTTACAACGAACCTAAAGCAAGAGTAGCGGTAAAAGACGACGAAAATTTCCGGGATCTTGATTTAATGCTTTTTGACAAGGTTATAGCTTTTGACCATGTAAAGCAGAAAATCATCCTTATGGCAAATATCAAACTTAAAAATTATGAAGCCGAATACGAAAGGGCAAAAGCCGAACTTTTCAGACTCGCCGAACTTTTAAAGAGCGGCGTAAAGGGGAAAGATGAAAAAGGCAAGCTTCTTTCGGAGCCAAAACCCATGTTTGACAAGGAAACATTTTGCAAGATGGTGGAAAAGGGCAAGCATTATATAAAGGAAGGCGATATTTTCCAGATAGTGTTGGCAAATTCCCTTACAACCGATTTTGAAGGGAGTTTGTTTGACACATACCGCTATCTTCGCACCATAAACCCATCCCCTTATATGTTTTACTTTTCGGGGATGGACGTGGAAGTGGCGGGCGCGTCGCCCGAAACGTTGGTGAAACTTGAGGACGGCGTTCTTCACACGTTCCCATTAGCGGGGACGAGAAAGCGGGGCAAGACCGTCGAAGAAGACGCTACACTTGAAAAAGAACTTTTAGCCGACGAAAAAGAACTTGCGGAACACAATATGCTGGTGGATTTAGGGCGAAACGATTTGGGGAAAATCTCAAAATTCGGTACGGTCGAGGTGGAAAAATTCCACAGTATCGAGAGATTTTCTCATGTAATGCACATAGGTTCGACGGTACGGGGCGAAATAAGGGAAGAGTTTGATGCGCTTGACGCTATTGCCGCAGTGCTTCCCGCAGGGACATTATCGGGCGCGCCGAAAATTCGCGCGGTAGAGCTTATAGGCGAACTTGAGCAAATTAAGCGCGGCATATACGGCGGCGCTATAGGTTATATCGACTTTGCGGGAAATATGGACACCTGCATTGCAATTCGCATAGCGTACAAAAAAAATAGCAAGGTTTTCGTAAGAAGCGGCGCGGGGATTGTGGCGGACTCCGTTCCAGAAAAGGAATTTGAGGAGTGTTTAAACAAGGCGAAAGCGACGTTAAAAGCCATCAACGCTAACGGAGGTGACGAATTTTGATTCTTCTTGTTGATAACTATGACAGCTTTTCTTATAACCTCTATCAATATGTAGGCGAAATAAATCCCGATATTAAGGTTATCCGCAACGACGAACTGACGGTAGGCGAAATAGAAAAGCTAAATCCCGAGAGGATTATAATATCCCCGGGACCCGGCAGACCCGAAAACGCGGGGAATTGTATCGAAATCATTAAGACATTGGGGGGAAAAATACCGATTCTAGGCGTGTGTTTGGGGCATCAGGCGATTTGCGAGGCTTTTGGAGCAACAATAACCTACGCAAAAAAACTGATGCACGGCAAAACTTCCGTTGTCGAAGTAGATAACCGTTCGCTTCTTTTTAAAGACTTGCCTGTAGATATAAAAGTAGCGAGGTATCATTCATTGGCGGCAGATCCCGCCACAATGCCGGAAGAACTTTCAGTAACTGCGGTAACAACGAACGGGGAAATAATGGCGGTCCAGCATAAAACTCACCCAATCTACGGCGTACAGTTCCACCCGGAGTCAATAATGACGCCGCAGGGTAAAACAATATTAAAAAATTTTATAAATTAAAAGGGAGTCCAGAGGGGCGAAGCTCCTTTGGCAGGGTCAAGGGGCAGCGCCCCTTGTGGGGTTTGGGGCGAAGCCCCAACAAAAAAGGAGAGATTAAGATGATAGAGCAGGCTATAATGAAGATAGTGGATAAGGAAGATTTGAGTTATGAGGAAGCTTATGAAGTGATGAACGAGATAATGGAAGGAAGGACGAGCCAGACGCAGAATGCGGCGTTTTTGGCGGCGCTTTCCACAAAGAGCGCAAGAGCGGAAACCGCCGACGAAATAGCGGGTTGCGCGGCGGCTATGCGGGAACACGCTTTAAGGGTAGATACGGGAGAAGAACTCTTTGAGATAGTGGGTACCGGCGGCGATCATGCGGGAAGTTTCAATATTTCCACCACGGCGGCTATTATTGCGGCGGCAGGAGGAGTTAAAGTGGGCAAGCACGGGAACAGAGCGGCGTCGTCTAAATGCGGCACGGCGGATTGTTTGGAGGCTTTGGGGGTAAACATAAGGCAAAGTCCCGAACTTGCGAAAAAACTTGTTAAAGAAGTGGGGATGTGTTTCTTCTTTGCGCAGGAATACCACAGTTCCATGAAATACGTGGGAGCTATCAGGAAGGAACTTGGCGTTCGAACAGTGTTTAATATTTTGGGACCTCTTACTAATCCCGGCAGTCCAACAAAGCAGCTTTTGGGCGTGTACGACGAATATTTGGCGCAGCCTTTGGCGCAAGTTCTTGTGAATTTGGGAGTAAAACGGGGCATGGTGGTGTATGGCGAGGATAAGTTAGACGAAATATCCCTGTCTGCGCCGACGCTTGTGTGCGAGATTCGGGGCGGTTGGACGAAAAGCTATACGATAACCCCGGAGGATTTCGGCATGGAAAGATGCGCCAAGGAGGATTTAAAAGGCGGCGACCCGAAAGAGAACGCGCAGATTGTGAGACGGATTTTTGAGGGCGAAAAGGGGCATAAGCGAAACGCCGCGCTGTTAAATGCGGGAGCCGCTCTTTATTTGAACGATAAAGCGTCAAATATGGAAGAAGGCGTAAAGGTAGCCGCCGCTTTGGTGGATTCAGGGAAAGCAATGGAAACTTTGGAGAAGCTGGTTAAGATCAGCAACGAAGGGGTTTAAGAGATGAACATACTCGAAAGATTGGCAAAAGCGGCAAAAAAGAGGGTAGAGCGACATAAGGAAAAGTGTTCTTTGGAGCAAACAAAAAACAGAGCGTTAGAAACGAAAAACGACGATTTTGACTTTGAAAATGCGCTGAAAAAGTCGGGCTTATCGTTTATCTGCGAATGTAAGAAGGCGTCGCCCTCAAAGGGAATTATCGCCGAAGATTTTCCTTACAAGGAGATTGCCAAAGAATACGAAGCGGCGGGAGCGGACGCAATATCCGTGCTGACGGAGCCTACGGAGTTTTTGGGGAAAGACGGGTATCTTGAGGAAATCGCCCACTCAGTTAAATTGCCATGTTTAAGGAAGGACTTCATCGTTGACGAATATATGGTATACGAAGCGAAACTCTTAGGCGCGAAGGCGTTTTTGCTGATAGTGTCCTTGCTTTCCGATGAAGATTTGAAGCGGTACATAAAAATCGGCGACGAACTCAAAACGAGCGCCTTGGTTGAAACGAGAACGGAGGAGGAGATAAAGCGGGCGTTAAACGCCGGGGCGAGGATAATCGGGGTAAACAACAGGAACCTAGCGGATTTTTCCGTTGATATGGAACGGGGGAAAAGGTTGCGGGAACTTGTGCCGCGCAACATACTTTTCGTTGCGGAAAGCGGGGTAAAGACCGCGGCGGACGTCAAGGCGATAAGCGATATGGGAGCGGACGCCGTACTTATCGGAGAAACCATGATGAAGGCTAAGGATAAGAAGGCGAAGTTGGAGGAATTAAAGAGCGAGCTATGACTAAAGTAAAATTTTGCGGGCTTTCCCGCATTGAAGACATTATCGCCGCCAACGACTTAGAGCCTGACTACATAGGCTTTGTTTTCGCAAAAGGCAGCAATCGACAGGTAAGTTTCGACGCAGCTTGCAGGCTAAAAACGGCTCTTTCCAAAAATATTAAATCCGTCGGCGTGTTTGTGAATGAGGAAGTAAAGAAAACGGCGAATATCGCAAACGACAACGTAATAGACATAATCCAACTTCACGGCGACGAGGACGGGGAATATATCAAAACCCTTCGCAGCTTAACGAATAAACCGATAATACAAGCCGTAATCTTAAAGGAGGACTTAAGCGTAAAAAAAGCGAACGACAGTCCTGCGGATTTTGTCTTGCTTGACGCGGGGCGAGGCGAAGGAAGGACGTTCGATTGGGAGCTGGCGAAAAAAATAACCCGCTCGTATTTTTTGGCGGGAGGATTAAACGAAAAAAACGTAGCGGAGGCTATAACAAAATTAAATCCTTACGCAGTAGATGTAAGCGGGGGAATTGAAACAAATAATAAAAAAGATATAATCAAAATGAAAAGATTTATCCAAACTATAAAAGAAAATCAAAACTAAGAAACAACGCGCCCGGGAGTCCAGAGGGCGAACGCCCTTTGGCGGGGTCAAGGGGCGGCGCCCCTTGTAGGGTTTGGGGCAATGCCCCAACAAAAGAAAGGAAAAAAGATGAAAGAAAGCGGAAGATTTGGGGAGTTCGGCGGGAGATACATACCCGAAACTCTGATGAATGCGGTTATAGAGTTGGAGGAGGCTTATTTTAAGTATAGGGAGGACGCAGAGTTTAGGAAGGAACTGGCGGAGCTTTTGGAGGAATACGGGGGTAGGCCATCGAGATTATATTTTGCAAGACGGATGACCGAAGATTTGGGCGGCGCAAAGATTTATTTGAAACGAGAGGATTTGAACCATACCGGAGCGCATAAGATAAACAACGTCTTGGGTCAGGCGCTATTGGCAAAAAAAATGGGAAAGACAAGGCTGATAGCGGAAACGGGCGCAGGACAACACGGGGTGGCGACTGCGACTGCGGCGGCGCTTTTCGGTATGGAATGCGTTATTTATATGGGCGAGGAGGATACAAAACGGCAGGCGTTGAACGTTTACAGGATGAAGCTTTTGGGGGCAAAAGTCTGCGCCGTTTCCGCCGGAACGGGAACGCTAAAGGACGCCGTGTCGGAAACTTTTCGAGAATGGACGAGAAGGATAGAGGACACCCATTACTGCTTGGGTTCTTGCATGGGACCGCATCCTTTTCCGACGATGGTAAGGGATTTTCAGTCGGTAATATCTAGGGAAATCAAGGAACAGATGTTTCTAAAGGAAGGCAGGTTGCCTAATGCGGTTATAGCTTGCGTGGGCGGCGGATCGAACGCTATCGGAAGTTTTTATAATTTTATAGACGACAAGGAAGTGGAGCTAATCGGCTGCGAAGCGGCGGGACGGGGGATTGATACCTTTGAAACGGCGGCGACGCTAAACGTTGGGAAGGTTGGAATTTTCCACGGCATGAAGTCTTATTTCTGCCAGGATAAATTTGGGCAGATAGCGCCCGTGTATTCTATATCCGCCGGACTGGATTACCCCGGGGTGGGACCCGAACACGCCGACTTATTTAAGACGGGGCGTGGGAAATATGTGGCTATAACGGATGAAGAAGCGGTGGAGGCTTTCGAGTATTTGCCTAAAATCGAAGGGATAATCCCCGCCATAGAATCCGCCCACGCCGTCGCTTACGCCATGAAAATCGCGCCTAAAATGGGAAAAGACAAGATTATCGTGATAACCATATCGGGTCGGGGCGACAAGGACTGCGCCGCAATAGCGAGATATAGGGAAGGGGTCGATATAGATGAATAGAATCGAAAAAGCCTTCGAGCAGGGAGAAAAGGCGTTCATTCCCTTTATAACCTGCGGCGATCCGAATTTAACCACTACGGAGAAAATAATAAAAGCGGCGGCAGAGAACGGCGCGGATATAATCGAATTGGGAATTCCTTTTTCAGACCCGACTGCTGAGGGGATTGTCATACAGTCGGCAAATATCCGAGCGTTAAAGAGCGGCGTTACAACGGATAAGATTTTCGATATGGTGAGAAGGGTACGGCAGGAAGTTAAAATCCCGCTGGTGTTTATGACTTACGCCAATGTGATTTTCGCTTACGGACAAGATAAATTTTTCGCCGCTTGCCAAGAAGCGGGAATCGACGGATTGATTTTGCCCGATTTGCCTTATGAGGAACGTGGAGAATTTTCCGATACGGCGAAAAAATACGGCGTCAGTCTTATTTCAATGATAGCGCCTACGTCCGAAAAGCGAATCGCAGAGATAGCGAGCGAAGCCGAAGGGTTTCTCTACATTGTGTCAAGTTTGGGCGTTACGGGAGTCAGAAGCGAGATAAAAACCGACCTCAATTCCGTTATGGATATTGTAAGGGGATACGCAAAAATTCCCTGCGCCATAGGTTTTGGCATAAGCAACACCGAGCAAGCAAGCAAGATGGCGGCGATAGCTGACGGAGTTATCGTAGGTTCGGCAATAGTGAAGCTTATCGAAAAACACGGCGAGGATGCGCCGAAATTTGTAGGGGAATATGTAAAAGCCATGAAAGAGGCCGCCATGAAGTCCGTAGGCGCGGGGGAAAAACGCATGGGGATATTGGGCCCTGCGGGAACGCACAGCGAAGCGGCGGCGGAATATTTTTGCAAGGCGATAAAGGAAACCCCGATTTTCACAAGATACGATGAAATTCATGAAGCCCTTGCCGCCGTTAAGGACGGTCGTATGGACTTAGCGTTCGTTCCCGTTGAAAATTCCATTGAAGGTTCTATTAACATAACGCTTGACATTCTTGCCGCAAGCGACGATTTAAAAGTCACAAGGGAGCTTGTCTGGCCCGTTCGCAACTTTCTCATGGCAAAATGCGACATAAAGGACGTTAAATACATTTATTCTCATCCGCAGCCTATTTCACAATGTTTCGGCTATTTAAGCAAACATTTTCCCTATGCTGAAACGGTTAAAGTGGCAAGCACCGCAAAAGCGGCGCAGATAGCGGCAAATGGAAAGGACAAGGGAATAGCCGCCATTTGCACATTAAACGGCGGCAAACTTAATTCACTTAACGTATTGGCGGAAAATATCGAGGACAATCCTAACAACTGCACGAGATTCTTTGAAATCAAACGGGCAAAAGACGCAAAAACTCTCCCCAATGTTTCAAAAACCCTGATTATATGCCAAATCGACGGGCGAAAACCGGGAAGTTTATGCGATGTGCTTACAGAATTTAAGAACAGCAACGTAAACATGACGCGTATAGAGTCCCGCCCGGCAAGAACGGAGCTTGGAGCGTACATTTTCTTCTTCGAGCTTGAAACTTCTCCCGACGATTCCAATTTAGAATCTGCTTTAGCCGCAGTTAAGTCTAAAACCGTTTGGCTCAGGAACTTAGGGGCGTTCCCCGTGATTGACGCCACTCTTTAAAGTCCGATAGCTTTTTCCGCGACGCTATGAAACTCTGGCCTCCTCTAACGAGGAGGTCAGACTATAGACAAATCAATAAATATCGTGCTCTTCACGGCTCTCCCTCCGCCCTTCGGGCACCTCCCTCTAGGAGGGAGGCACTCGGATTGCGACTTTTGAGCCAAAAAATTTCAATATTTCTCAAACCAAGCCCCCCCTCTTAGAGGGGGGTAGGGGGGAGTGTCCCTTGAAATTGGAAGTAACAATAATAAGTCTACACTCTGAAAGGACGCGCAAACACGCGTCCTTCTCCTTGTTTAATTTGCAAATATGTACTTAAAAGCCTCCTCGGCGGTTTCCACCGGATGAATTTCAAGTCCTAAATGTTCTTTTGGAATATCTTTTTCGTTCTCCTTGGGTATAAGCATGACTTTCATGCCCGCTTGCTTTGCGCCGTAGGCTTTTTCAAATACGCCGCCTACGGGGCGAACCCTGCCTTGAAGCGAAATCTCTCCCGTTACCGCCACGTTTTGACGGATTTTTCGTCCCGTCACCGCGCTGACTATTACCGCTAAAATTGCGACTCCTGCGCTTGGCCCGTCAATATTGCCCCCGCCTATTACATTAATATGTAAATCGTAATCGGTAAGTTCCTTTCCCGTAAGAGCTCGCATGACGGAGGCTGCGTTAAACACCGAATCCTTCGCCATACTGCCCGCCGTTTCGTTAAAACGCACCGTGCCTTTGCCCTTTTCCGCGGCAGGGAAAGATACAGCTTCAATTTCAATGGCTGATCCCAAGAACCCTGCGACTCCCAAACCGAAAATATGACCGACTCTCGCCGTGTCTTCGCCCTTTTTCGTAACGTACGGAGTAAGTCTTGCTACCTGCGCCACCTCGTAAACGTCTCTCTTGGTGACGACTACTTTGCCGTCATTCTCCGTTTTTTCATGTGACACTTTTTTATTATTGTAGTCTTTCTTGAATTTTCTAAAGGTATTCTTCCTTCTGTCAGAGTCTTCGATTTCTTCTTCGAGTTCCTCCATGTTTTCTTTACTGTAATGGCCTTCGTGGGAATATGCAACGTTGTATCTCTTATTCTTAACTTTTCGCTCTAATTCTTCGTTGTCGTAATCGTCATATTCGTCTTCAAAACTTGGCAACTCTTCGCCTAAATCGTTGAAGCTCTCGTAGTAATCTGCGGCTTCCTTAATGTAATCTTGCTCCTCGTCAATTTCCTCTTCGAGATTATCCAAATTTTCTTTACTGTAATAACCTTCATGCGAATATGCCACATTATATTTCTTGTCATCAACCTGCCGCTCTAATTCCTCGTTGTCATAATCGTCATATTCGTCGTCAAACAACGGCAGTTCTTCGTCTAAATCGCCAAAACTCTCATAATATGCCGCAGCGTCTCCGATATAGTCCGTGACCTCGTTTTCCTTATCTTCCAAGTTAAAATCCGCATTGGCGTACATTCTCTTTGTAAAGCTGACTTTAGGCTTAGTTTCCTCTTCCGGCATCTCCGTCGAATACACGTCGTCTCCCGAAACCTGACGCTCCATAGCTAAACTGTATGCGTCCGCCAAGATGTTTATGGCTTTTCTGCCTTCTATGGTATATTCGGCAATTGTCTCGGCTATACCGTCTTCAAGCTCCACGTTAAGTTTTTTTGCGGCGTTTTCCACAATCTCAACAATGTGTTTAGGCGTAAGCGGCTCGAAATATATCTCTGCGCAACGGGATCGCAGAGCAGGATTGATATGACTTGCGTCCCTTGTGGTTGCGCCTATCAGCACAAAATCCGCAGGCGCGCCTTCTTCAAAAAGCTTCCTTATATAAGGAGGCACTCTTTCGTCCGCCGGATCGTAATATGCGGATTCAAAGAAAGCCCTCTTATCTTCAAGCACCTTCAAGAGCTTATTCTGGAGCATATCGTCCATTTCGCCTATCTCGTCTATAAAGAGTATGCCGCCGTGGGCGTCCGTCACAAGCCCCGGTTTGGGCTCCGGCACGCCGATATCCGCCAAACTCTTCTGCGCGCCCTGATAGATAGGATCGTGCACCGAACCTAAAAGGGGATTTGTAATATCCCTTGGATCCCAACGAAGCGTCGTGCCGTCTGTTTCCACAAAAGGCGCATTCTCCTTAAAAGGCGAAAGCTCCTTTTTCTTCGCCGCCTCCAGCACGAGCCTTGCAGCCGTGGTTTTGCCGACTCCCGGCGGTCCGTACAGTATAAGATGTTGCGGATACGGCGAGGAAAGCTTCGCCATAAGGGATTTTACGGCTCGTTTTTCTCCCACTATATCCTTTAACTCCTTTGGTCTCAAGAGTTCCATAACGGATTCGGTAAGATGCACCTTCTCAAGCGCCTCAAGTTCTTCGCGTTTTTTCTTATCATGCGCGGATTCCATTTCTTTCTTCTCCTCTTTTAAAACCTGAAGGCGTATGTCCTTCATATAATCGGCATGGTCCTGTTCCAGCTTTTCGTTGATTTTTCTCTCTATTTTATCCTCTAAGCTGCGTCTTGCCAATCTATCGGCAAGTTCCTCCGTTAATGTCGATATAACCTGCGGTATCTCGCTATCCTTCGGCGTGTTGTTGAGAGCGGGATTTCTGCTTAATATCCTTGAAAGCGCCAACAGCCGCTCGCCTCGTACGTTCGATCGCATTAGCTTCAGCGCATCCATCTTTCCCGCTTCTATCACCATGTTCTCGGTTCCCATGGCGTTTGCCACAAGCTCGTAAAGCACCGCAATATCCCTGTCAAGCGGGTGCATAACGCCTACGCTCTCGACGGGAGGCTCCTTTTTGCCGAAAAGTTTCTTTAAAAAACCCATACCATTCCTCCCTCTTATCTGTCAGTTTTCTTCTTTCTTTTTCTCTTTTCTTTTTTGTAAAAAAGAAAAGAGAAAAAGAAAGAAGCAAAGAAAAAGAGAAAAGAAAAAACTTTAGCAATTGGTTACTATTCACGGGTAATACAAAATAGTGGTGCGAAAGGTGAATTAGTGCCGTTCATGGTCGACCTCTCCACCGCTTCGCGGTCCCCCTCCCCTTTCAGGGGAGGCAACGTGAAGGTGACTTTTCTATCATATATCCACAAAATGAGAAATCAGAGAGCCTCCCCTGAA
>JAGBMX010000032.1 GCA_017634675.1 Selenomonadaceae bacterium
AAGGAAGAAGTGTCGGAGTTTACCAAGCAGGCGATTTATGCGACTACTATTCATGTAATGGAACTGATAGCGCAAAAATACGACAAGGTGAGAAAAGGGGTTGAGGAGACTATGGGCGGAAAGATTATCGAGTATGAAGCTAAGGATATTTTGAATAAAGGTATCAATATTGGCCGTAGTGAGGGTATTGGTATCGGCCGTAATGAAGGCTGGAATGAAGGATTAAAAAAAGCCGAGGAAGAAACGGAAGAACGTGCAAAAGATATGCTCCGGGATAGGATGGAGCTTTCGTTGGTAAAAAAATACACCCGGTTGTCCATGTCCCGCATTAAGGAACTGGCTAAGGGATTGGGTGTATTGTAAATATTTATGAAGCACATTTTTTCGAAATAATTTTGACACAAGCTTCATGCTGTGGTATCATACCGCTATGACTTAAGATGAGTTTTAGGGGGTTAAGCAAATGATAATGAATTGCAAAAATGCTGTAACCCTAGATTTTACGGGGGGGGGGTAACTCTTGCCCCGTTTTTTGACGTAGAAAATTTCATATTCGATTATTCGCCGCGCAAAGCGAACGATGTTTAAATTCGTTCGCTTTGCGCGGCTTTTTGTGTTGTTTTTCGGGGGTAATTCGGGGGAATTCTATTTATGAACGCTGACTTAATAAGTCTTATCAATTTTATGAAATCTCATAACGCCGTTTATTGTTTAGCCACAGCTCATATTGCAAAGGAACTCTTGTCTTTTTGCTTTGATAATGGCTTAAAAATAGACGCTTTCGTTCAACCGGGAGACACCAAAGACGGAGCGAATTTCTTCGGTGTTCCAGTATATGGCGAAAATCTTGTGCCGTTAGCGCAAAATTGCGGCTGGATAGCTGCCGTTGGCGATGCCGGCGCAGCGGAAACTTTTTTGAAACTGCAAAGAAGCGGCATATATGACTCCTTCCTTGTAACGGAATCAATGGTAAGCGAAATGGTGCGTCTTGCTCTTTTGCCAAACGCCAAACTTAAGGGCGCAGCGGAAAGCGAGCGTTGCTTTTTGCTCTGCACCGGACCTTCCATAAAAAAGCTTGATTTGCTTAAGTTGAAAAACGAAGTTGTGTTTTCGTGCAACGACGGATTTTGTTTACCGCAGTATAAGGATATTGCACCTAAATATCATGTAATGCCGTCCGTGGAAAATGAAATGTTGGGAGACGAATTTAACAATGATTACGGGGGGTTTGTCGATGAAAAGTTGACTAGCAAAGTAATTTTTCGCGATTATCTTGATAGAGTGCATTTACAGAGTAGAGACTGGTTAAAGGATAAAAATGTTTTCTATTTGCTACAGAATTTGGAGTGGGATGTCAACAGTAAAAACATACCGGATTTAACGGGCCCCACGCCGATAATCTGGAATGTTTCGGTAATGATGTTAAAGGTTGCCCTTTATATGGGATTTAGAAAAATATATTTTCTGGGTGTGGAACTTGACGATTTTAACAAACCCTACGAACACGCATATGACGCAGACCAGTATCCCGAGAATTTTAGGCATCTGTTTGTGCAGGCGGAAGACGCTCACGCAGCTTGTTCCATGTATAAAAAACTTCAATCCACGGCGTATGTATTTTCGGAATTACAAATTCTTAACAGTATGGCACGCGCCAATGGAATAGAAATATACAACGCTACGGGAGCGGGTATTTTGGATATGTTTCCTAGAGTGAAATATGAAAGCTTGTTTTGAGATTTGCCAGTGGTCGCAACAAAACGGAGGTTGATATGGAAGATACGCCGATTATAGTGCAAGCGTCTACAATTGGGGAGTCGCTTAAAGGACGCTGCTTTTTGCCATTGAATAAAAAAGATACGGTTCTTTCGTATTTATTGAAGCGGTTGATTAGCCGATTTGATAACAACCTTATAATCATAGCTACTTCGAATTTACCGGCAGACGATGTATTTCAAAAGTTAGCGGATGAGCACAATGTAAGGGTTTACAGAGGCGATTATTATAATTTGTCGTCTAGGCTTTATGAAGCGATGCAAACATTCTCCGTGGGGTGTAAACAATGTATTCGTATACAGGCAAACAATCCATTGGTGGATTTGGATTTAACGGAAGAATTGTTGCGCCAGCATATTGAAGGGGATTTTGACTATTCTTATAATGAATACTTAGGCGGAGTTTTATGGGGCATGGGATGCGAGATTTTTTCCGTCGAGTTGTTGCGAAATCTTGCAAATATGTCGCTAAGGCAGGATCAAGTTATTACTTTGGGGAGTTATATTCGTCAGAATGGGGGTAAATATAAAACATACGCTTATCCGTACTTAAGAAAGCGTCCTATGTATAAGGTTAATATCGAGACGCAAAAGGACTTGGAAGTGGTTTGCCAAATAGTTGCCGAGGTTCCTAATATTACCGTAGATACGGTATTTGATTATTTGGATAGTCATCCGTTGCTTGCCAGATATAATCGCGAGGTTCCTTTGAAGGAAACGGGAACCGAAAAGTTACTTCTAAACGAATCTAAGACTAAAGCGGTGCGCGAAAATTATGATGTGGACTATAGTTATCCCATTAGTGTGGAATTGACGCTTACCAATCAGTGCAATTTGCGTTGCGTGTATTGCTCGGATATGGATTTGCGTAGTCGGCAGGGTATGGGTGAATTCTTGCCGCAGCAAACATTGTTCGAGCTTTTTGATGACCTTGCTCGCGGCGGAACCAGAGGTATTGTCCTGGAAGGTGGTGGGGAACCGACTTTGTATCAAGGATTTTCGGAAATTGTCCGATATGCCAGAAAAGTAGGGTTGGCAGTTGGTCTAATCACTAACGGCACTCAAGTTTTGGATGAAAAACTTCTCGGAGAATTTGAATGGATAAGGGTGAGTTTGGATGCGTCCACCGCAAGAGAATATAAGGAACTTAAAGGTGTGGATTGCTTTGAGCGCGTCATTGCCAATATAGCGAAATATGCCGAGTATTGTCCTTCGGTTGGAGTGGGGTATGTGGTAACGAAAAAAAACATATCGCAGATCGAGCCGTTGGTTATGCGTCTCAGAGAATTAAAAGTTTCATATGTTCAATGCCGCCCCGTAGTGGATAATGAGGAACTTTATCCGAAGGATATAGATCTTTCTTATTTGGCATTTTATCAGACGGAAAATTTCGGGGTTATTCTTGAGGGAATGGTGGAAAATGCCGAATGTGGAAATCATGGGCTGCCATGCAAGGCGCACAGTATTACAAGCGTTATTTCAGGGGACGGCAGCGTATATATTTGCGGCAGGTTAAACATTTATGATTGGCTTCGTCCTATAGGGAACATTAGAGAACAATCTTTCCATTCTATATGGAACGGAGATGAGAGAAAAAAACAGGCGCTGCAAATTTTGGACGGGGATTTTTGCCAGAAGAATTGTCCCCAATGTCGTATCAGCAAGTTTAATGTGTTATTTGATAAATTGTCATCGGTGCGATCGGTGAATTTTATTTGATATGGAGGAAAATATGGTTATACCGTTTGAAGAAGAATACAGAAAAAAGTTTTATGCACTGGAAGAGAAGATTTTCGAATCTAATATGTGGTCTGAAGGTGAAATGCTCCATACTTTTGAAGAAAAGTTCGGGGATTATGTTAAAATCGGCGCAAGAGGAATAGCGGACGGCGGAGCGGCTCTTTTGGCGATACTTTCCTATATCAATGTGCGCGGAAAAGATGTTGTTGTGCCTGCAAATACTTTTTGGGCTGATGCTCAGGCTGTCAGTTATGCGGGTGGCAATGTGATATTTGCCGATTGTAACAAAGAGGATTTGTGTCTTAGTCTTGAGGATTTAAAGAAAAAAGTTACAGATAACACAAAAGCTGTTATAGTTGTCCACATCGGTGGTCATGTGGCTTTTGAGATTGAAGAAATCGCTGCTTTTTGTAAGGAGAAAGGGATTTATCTTATTGAGGACTGCGCTCATGTTCACGGCGGGTGGTGGAAAGGTAAAACAGGCGGAAGTTGGGGGATTGCCGGAGCTTATTCTTTTTACGCCACTAAAACTATGCCGCTTGGAGACGGCGGTATGGTGGTAAGTAGTAATAACGATTTATTATCGTATGTGGAGAAATTTCGAAACTACGGTAAGGAAGTAATTAACGGACAGGTTTATTATCCGCTTAGAGACGGTTTTAACTTTCGCTTGAGTGAGTTTAACGCAGCGTTGGGAATCGTACAAATGGAACGCCTTCCCAAAATTTTGGAATGGAAACGGGAACTTGCGGAAAAATACGATCGTATTTTTGAAAATCGAGTAAAATTTCCTGACGGTATGGTGTCTGGATATTATAAATATATTGTCTTTGATACGATTTTGAAAGAAGAAACGGGTCAGGTGTTCGGACCAAGGGATTTGGGACATCGCATAGCCAAAGTTGAAGCTGATGTGCCAAACAGCGTTTGGGTAACGGAGCATCATAAATGCGCGCCCATTTATTTGGGATATGAAAATTCCCAAAAAAGCGTAGAGGAACTAAAGGGTATTTTGTTGGGAGACTGATATGAGATATCAAGACTATGTTATCAAGGATGGTAAATTTATCGGAGAATTTGAAAAGATGTACCAAAAATTCGACGATCCGTGGCTTCAGACAAAAGAGGCGGGGATTTCTTATTCTCGCGCAAATACAGTGTGCAGTATTCGTAGGTTCGGAGCAAAAAACATCCTTGAAGTGGGATGTGGACTAGGTTATTTTACGGCTTATTTGAATGAACAATGTCCGAGTTCGCGCATTATCGGAATGGATATATCCGAAACGGCAATAGAAAAGGCAAGGAAAAAATTTCCTAAAGTTGAATTTATTTGTGGAGATTTGGCTAAACTGGATAATAGCGCGTTAGAACAATATGACTGTATAATTTTCTCCGAAATTATGTGGTATATTCTTGATAATATAGACGATATTTTATTGAAGATAAAGAAAATTTCTCCGGGGGGGGTATAATATTTATTGTTAATCAAACTTTTTATACCGGAGAACAGAAATATGGACGAGAATTTTTTACAAACCAAGACGAAATGATTGATTATGTCAAATTGCCCGTATTGGTGAGGACATCTGCGCATATTTCAGATGTATCTTCTTACGAAACCCATACGGTTTTTCGTGCGTGATTTACGAATATGGAGGACAATAATATGGTTAGAACGAATCCGTTTGTAAAGTATTACAGACAACTTGATACGGGGACTAACGAGGAAAAATACAGAATTGTGAAAGACGGGACTCTGACAGTTCCCAGATACCTTGATATTGAATTGACAAACGCTTGCAATTTTAATTGTTGCTTCTGTCCTACGGGAACCAAAAGTATGCAACGCATGAAAGGCTTTATGCCGGAATTGGTGGTAAAGCGATTGCTTGAAGACATAAGAAAGTATGAAATCCCGGGAGTAAGAATTATCGGATGGGGAGAACCGACGCTTCATCCCGATTGGCTCAATATAGTTGATAATATCCACCGGGGGGGGGTAGAAGGAACCCTTATTCATCTGGGAACAAACGGCTCTCTCTTAAAAGAAAGCGATATGCAAGCTTTGGTTGATATGCAGGTGGAAAGTATTAAGTTTTCTTTTCAAGGGGCGGATGCAAATTCATATAACGAAATGCGCGATGGTGGCAATTACGATCGTTTGGTTGAAACCGTAAAGACAATGTATAACCTCCGCGGTGATCGTCCATATCCGTATATTCACATATCCACTACATTAACCGTAGAATCCGAGAAGCAGGTATCGGAGTTTAGGCAGTCAATCGAACCTTATTGCGATTATTGCAGCGTAGGGTATACAATGCTTAATCATCTCTCAGTTGATTCCATGAAAATACCGGAGGAGCGGAAAGAAAAAATTCGTAAGTTACAAGAGCATGAAAGCATACGGCGCGAATATCGTCAGGTGTGCAGCGACGCTTTTGATAAGCTTGATATACATTGGAACGGGGACGCTACTTTATGTTGTTCTGATTACGAAAGTTTTCTTCTTGTGGGAAATGTCATGGATATGGATTTAAAGCAAATTTTCACAAGTAATATTGCAAATTTGTACCGTGATACAATCGTCAAGGGCGAATACGGTCGAATAAAATGCTGTAGCACTTGTTGGGAGACCGTGCCGCCTATGGTATAGGTAAATTTGACGGATAATTTGCAAAGGAGAGGACTATATGTTAAAAGCGTTGATTTACGGGGCCGGTGGCGGCGGAGAAAGTGTTTTCAATGAAATACGGGAATTAAATGAGCCATACGAGGTACTTGCATTTGTGGATATTCGAACCGGCGGTACGACGAAGAAAGGACTTCCGGTTGTTTTTCCTAGGGATATTCAAAACTATGAGTACGATATTATTTTTATAGCCACTCAAGATAATACCGTTCCTGAAACCCTTCACAGAGAGTACGGCGTTCCGATGGAAAAAATAAACAGTAAAAGATTTTTTTACAGCTCTTCGGGAAAAGCTAGAGTGAGAGCATTGGAACATTTTAGAGAATTATGTGATATATACGGGATTGACGGAGCTGTTGCAGAAGTTGGAGTATATCAGGGAGATTTTGCAAAACACATTAACCGTCTTTTCCCTGAAAGAAAATTGTATTTGTATGACACATTTGAAGGGTTTGCTCAAAAAGATCTTCAACAAGAAAGCGAAGGTTCCGAAGTGGCTACATATACTCATTATGCAAATACCAGCATGGAACTTGTTTTATCTAAGATGATTTATCCTCAAAATGTTGTTATGCGTGGGGGGGGTATTTCCTGATACGATTCAGGATTCTGATAAAAAGGAAAAGTATGCCTTTGTCAGTTTGGATCCCGATTTATATGCTCCTATATTGGCAGGACTTGAGTATTTTGTTCCAAGATTGGTGCCTGGAGGCGAAATTTTTGTGCATGATTATTTTTCGGCGGAAGATCCGGGAGTAAAACGAGCCGTTTCGGAATTTATGATGCAAAACAAGATTTCCGTATCGCCTTTGGGGGATTCTGTAACTTTGGTTGTTTCAAAGTCTTTCTGATATGTGAATGAAGAGATTTTAGGGGATGATTTGATGATTTTGGGGCTTATTCCTGCGCGAGGAGGCAGTAAAGGCGTTCCGAGAAAAAACATCAAGATTATAAACGGAAAACCTCTGATTGTATGGACGATTGAAAAAGCTAAAAAATCTAAATTGATAGATAAGATTGTAGTATCGACCGATGATGAGGAAATAGGAAGAGTTGCAATGGAATATGGCGTAGAGGTTTTAAAACGACCTAAAGAATTGGCAAACGATACGGCGTCTACTCAGGATGTTATGGTTCACGCATTAGAACATTTTCCCGCAGATACGCTTGTGCTGCTTCAACCCACATCCCCTTGTCGTTCAGAGGGACTTATTGACGAATGTATAGAAGAATTTCGGTCGGGAGATTACGATTCGCTGGCAACCGGATTTATGTGCGATTATAAGGAGTATGGCAGCAATAATCTGCCCAGACAGCAGATACAAGGTTTCTTTTATGACGATGGAAATGTTTATGTTATAAAAGCGAAAAATATTCTGGCGGGGGATCGTTATGGAAAACGCATAGGGCGTAAATTTATAAGTCGCTTTGAAAATGCTGAAATTGACGATATGTTCGATTTTTGGCTATTGGAACAAATTCTTCGAAAGCAGGAAACAGAGGGGATTAGATGAAAACCATCATAATTGCGGAAATTGGCGAATGTTTCAATGGCGATATAAAAATTGCAAAAAAACTTATGGAAAAAGCAAAAGAAGCGGGTTGCGATATCGTAAAATTTCAGCTTCTTGATCTAGACGAAGTGGCAATGGATGATCCCGAGAGAGCATGGTTTGAGAAAATTACAATTACCCCATCCATGCTTAGGAAATTCATACTATGGGCGAAAAATTTAAACCTTGAAATTCTTTTTACGCCAGTTTCCGTCAGAACTGCTGTATGGCTTGTGGAGGAAGGTATAAAAACCGTTAAGATAGCCAGCAGTTTCGTTTCTAAAGCTGAACTCTTAGAATTTATCAATAATAATTTCGATACGGTATACGCATCTACGGGAATGGCGAGCCTTGATGAAATAGCTTTTATGGTAGAAAAGCTTTGTAATGTAAAAGATTTAAGGTTACTGCACTGCATCTCGGAATACCCTACCGGGCCATTGTTAGAAGAACGTGGCTTAAAATCTATGGATGAAGCGGATGCGCATCTGTACATGATGCAGATTTTAAAGAACAAATATCCAAATTGCATGGTAGGTTATTCAGATCATACGGACGATATTTTTGTTCCCTCGGTGGCTGTGGCTATGGGAGCTGAAATTATAGAAAAACATATTACGTTGGATAGAAATACTCCTATTGAGCATTTCAAGAAAAATCTCGAATACATGGGTACGGATCATGTGGTTTCTGTGGAGCCGGATAAATTGCGCGAAATGGTGCGAAATATTCGTAGAATAGAAGCCATCAAAGGCTCTGTGGAATGGAAAAGATCTGAAGGGGAGAAGATTCTTATGAGATTTTTGAAATCAAGATATAAGGAGCGGTAATGAAAAACATAGTGATTGTGACGGAGGCGAATGAAAAGGTAGCTTCTGGACATTTGATGGAGTGTATAGAGATAGCCGCAGTTTTACGGGAACATAAATATAATGTGTCTTTTTTTGTGAATGACGATATTGACAGGGCATTTTTGGAAAGAATTCCGTTTTCGTACAGAACATATTCGCGAAATTTACAATATGGTTGCAAGGCTATTTGCCAAACATTGATTACTGATTCCATAGATTTGGTAATATTTAATTTTCGTCGTATAGAAGACGATTTGTTGCGGTATATTCGCCAAAAATATTCTGGTACTGTGTTATGTATTGATGAATTGGGACACCGACATTTGTCTTGCAATATTATTGTAAATCCGATGATTGACGCATATTATCATGTATATGATGATTTAGATGCGAAACTTTATGCAGGAGCCAAGTATTTAATTTTATCGAGAAAAATTCAAGATTATCATAAACGAGAAAAAAAGATACGCGAGAATATACAGAGAATTTGCATTTCCATGGGTGGAGTGGATCCATTTGGAACAACGGTAAAACTGGCGAAATGGATTCCTGAAATTCTGCCGCAAGTGAGTATAGATATTATTTTAGGCGGAGGTTTTTTGCATTGGGATGTTTTGAAACCGATTATTAAAGGGAAGAGTAATGTTTCGGTGTATAAAAACATTGATTATGTATATGAATTATTTTTTGATGCGGATTTAGTTTTTTGCGCCGGAGGAAACACTTTGCATGAATTGGCATGTATAGGAGCGCCAACAATCATAATTCCCAGTATGCCACATGAGGTTAGAAATGCGAAGATGTTTGAAAATTATGGATTTGGCGCAGCATTGCCGATAACCGGTGATATTACGAAGAAAGATGTAGAGAACGGGATAATTCAAGTTATTCCAAGAGAAACTCGATTAGGGTTTATGAAAAATGGAAGGCTTAATTTTAAAGGGGAGGGTGTGTTTGAATTCTTAAAAATAATAGAAATCTGAGAAAAAGAGCTTGGTGCATTTTGGGTAATCTGATAAACTAAACCCCTGCGTTGTTAATGACAGCAACGCAGGGGTTTCTTAATTCCATGATTGTCTTAAAGCCATTTTTATGCTAAAATCAAAGCGTAAGATAAAGGAGAAAATTTTATGAAGCGCAAATTGAAACATAAAAAACAAAAGCGCCCAAGTCCTACAGCATACGATGATTCGTTCCGAACGCTGTTAAACGATTGCAGCGAGCTTATTATCCCCGTTGTAAACGAAGTGTTCGGAGAGCATTTTACAGGTAAGGAGACAGTTTCTTTAGGCGTTAATGAACTCTTTATAAAACAGGATAACAGTCGAATGAAGAAACGCATAACTGATTCGAGTTTTGTGATTATAAGCGGGGATAATACGGAAAAACGGTATCATATAGAATGTGAAGAGCAGTTGGATAAGAGCATATTGCTTAGAATATTCGAGTATGATGCGCAGATAGCGTTAAACGAAAGCAGCGTTATGAATTATTCGCTTAAAGTAAGTTTTCCACATTCGGCGGTGTTGGCGCTAAGAGCGCCGTCAAATTCGCCGGATATTATGCAAATAAGCGTAGTAACGCCAAATGGCGAAATAAAATATAGCG
>JAGBMX010000033.1 GCA_017634675.1 Selenomonadaceae bacterium
CTTTGCTTCTTTCTCTCTCTCTCTCTTTTTTACAAAAAAGAGAGAGAGAAAGAAAGAAGAAACTTTGAAATTGGCGCAGAGGTGATACGATGGAGATGGAGCGATTGGCGATGACGCCGGTGCGGCAGGTGACGTTGCATGCGGAGAGTCATCTTGGAGAGACGGAAGTAAAGGCTCCCGTTAAGACTTTCGGTGAATATTTGACGGATTCGTTAAAAAAGACGAACGAACTTATACATGAATCGGATAAATGGAATGCGGCTCTTGCCGCAGGTAAGGTTGAGGATTTGTCTCAAGTAATTGTTGCGGGACAAAAGGCGGAAATTGCCACGCAGTTGACGCTTCAAATTAGAAACCGCGCGGTTTCTGCGTATCAGGAAATCATGCGTATGCAGGTGTAATTCGGTGAAACTTCGTAAAATCATGTCGTAGTATGTGAAGGGATGGAGTTTATGCCGGATTGGAAAGAGCGGTACCTAGCCCTATGGAACAGATTTAGCAAACAGCAGCGCTATATCTTCATAGGAGCTATGGTTGCCCTTCTGCTTGCAATTATCGTCGGCGGTCTTTGGTTTGGTAGTAAACCCGACATGGTACCGCTATATACCAATCTTGAAGCTAAAGATGCCGGTGAAGTAACGGCGAAGTTGCAAGAAGCTAATGTTAAGTATGAAATAGAAGAAACAAAACGCGGGACTACTATTTTCGTTCCGTCGGGAGTCGTGCATAATACTCGTCTCAGCCTTGCAGTGGAAGGACTTCCTAGAGGTACGAAAGGGTTTGAGATTTTTGACGACAGCAAACTCGGCGTAACGGAATTTCAAAATAAAGTTAATTATCTTCAAGCTCTTCAAGGCGAGCTTACAAGAACCATCGAACAGATAGAGGCCGTTCAAAAAGCAAGGGTGCATATAGTATTACCCGAGGACAGCTTGTACAAAAAGAACGAAAAACCGGCTACGGCATCAATCATGCTTATGTTTATGCCCAATCAAGAGCTGTCTAAGAAGGAAATAAAAGGCATTGTAAATTTGGTAGCTCATAGCGTGCAGACCTTGCAACCGGAAAACATCACGGTGGTTGATGAGACGGGGCGCATATTAAACGACCCGGACGAGGACGAAGAAGCGAGCGTCACGGCGAAAACCATGACGCAGCTTGAGATGACGAAAAAAGTGCAGGAGCGTTTGCAGAAAAATGTCCAAACCTTGCTCGACCAAAGTTTGGGCGAGGGACGCGCTTTTGTGCGTGTAAGCGTCGAACTTGATTTTGACGATCGTCATACTGATAAGCAGATATTTACCCCCGTTGTGGATGATGCGGGTATCATAAGAAGTCAGCAGGAGATTTCCGAGACTTATAGCGGCTCATCAACGGTTCCAGGCGGCGCAGCGGGTATTCAATCCAATGTGCCAGGGTATGTTGAAGCCGAGAATAATTCTAATGCAGATTACGAGCGTAAAGAAGCGACAAGGAACTATGAGATAAACGAAGAAAAGCAAAAGATTGTCGCGGCGCCGGGGTCTATTCGTCGCTTGACGGTTGCGGTTCTGGTAAACGACGATGTAACTCCCGCTCAACAAGACAGTATTTTGCGTTCTGTTAGTTCGGCTGCGGGTATAAATACGGAACGCGGCGATACTATTTCGGTAGAGCCTTTGCCGTTTAGCACCGAAGCTGCCGATAGACGCGCCGCGCTTGAGAGAGCGGAACAGGAACGTCAGGATCGTATCTTCTACGCTATTATTGGCGGCATACTCCTTATCCTTGCGCTTGTGGGACTCTATTTCTACTTGAAGAGAAGAAAGCGTCTTGCCGCGGAAGCTGCAGAGAGAGAGCGTATTCGTCTCGAGCAAGAAGCGGAGGAGCGTCGTTTGGCGGAAGAGAGAGCGGCTCTTATCGAAGCCGGTCAGGTGGAAGAAGAAGAGCTTACCGAAGAAGAGCAGAGGGCGCTCACCGAGAAACAACGTCTCATGGAACTCATCGACGCCAGACCTGCAGAAGTTGCTATGCTTATTAAGACTTGGCTTGCGGAGGACGATTAGTTATGGCCAGAAGTATGTATGACGACGATGACGGCGAACTCAGTAATCAGGAGAAAGCGGCGATATTATTTATCGCCCTTGGACCTGAGTATTCGGCAAAACTCTTTAAACACATGGACGATGACGAGATAGAGCGCATCACCCTTGAAATAGCCAGCCATAAGCAGGTAAGCGCCGAGCAAAAAGCCGAGATTATAAGCGAATTTTACCAGATGGCAATGGCAAAGGATTATATTTCCACTGGCGGTCTGGAATACGCTCAGAATGTTTTGGAGAAAGCTCTGGGCGCAGAGAAGGCGATGGATATTATCAATCGCCTTACCACAAGCCTTCAGGTGCGTCCTTTCGATTTTCTCAGAAAGACGGATCCAAGCCAGTTGCTTACCTTTATACAGAACGAACATCCCCAGACAATCGCGCTTATCATTGCCTATTTGGAACCGGATCAGGCGGCGACCGTTTTGGGATCGCTGCCTACCGATACCCAAGCGGACGTTGCAAGGCGTATCGCCATAATGGACAGAACTTCGCCGGATATGATAAGAGAGATTGAACGAGTGCTTGAAAGAAAACTTTCGACGCTTGTCAATCAGGACTTTACGACAGCCGGCGGCGTTGAAGCGGTTGTCGAAGTGTTGAACCGCGTTGACCGCACGACAGAAAAATCCATTATGGAAGCTTTGGAAGCGGATAATCCCGAACTTGCCGAAGATATTAAACGGCGTATGTTCGTATTTGAAGATATTGTCAACCTCGACGACCGTTCCATACAGCGGGTGCTTAGAGATGTCGATAACAAGGACTTGTCGCTTGCGCTTAAAGCTACGCCGCAGGAAGTTTCCGACAAGGTTTATAAGAATATGTCCAAACGCGCGGCGGATATGCTTCGTGAAGAAATCGAGTTTATGGGTCCCGTGAAGATAAGGGACGTTGAAGAAGCGCAGGTTAAGATAGTGGGCGTTATTAGAGTCTTGGAAGAAAAAGGCGAGATCGTAGTAGCCCGCGGGGGAGGGGACGAGATGTTTGTCTAAAGTCATCAGAGTTCCCGTGTGGAAGGACGGAGTTCCCGTCATTGATTTTAAACCGGATAATTACGGTAAAGACGATGGCGCCGAGGACGATGTTTTCACTAAAGAACGCGAAGCGGAATTTTTGGCTGAGATTGAAAAGAGAGAAGCGGAACTTGACAGGTTGACGGCGGAAGCCCAGACTGCTCTCAAAATTGCCAAAGAAGAAGCGGAGCGGGAAAAAGCCAAAATCATGGAAGACGCTAAGGCGGAAATAAAGGCTTTAAAAGAAGAGTCAAGACAAAAAGGTTACGAGGAAGGCCTAGCAGAAGGCAGAAAAAAAGGCAAGGACGAAGCGAAGGCCGAAATGCAAAGCGCTATAAACGACGCTAACCAAAAGGCGATGAAAACCTTGGAGGACGCTAAAACGGCGGCGCTTGATTATATGGACAAAGCCGAAAACGATATGGCGGAAATTATTCTTGACGTTGCGGAGAAGATTATACCGCAGCATTTTTTGGATGTGCCGCAGGTTGTACTTCCCGCCGTAAGAGAAGCATTGCTCCGCATAAAAGATCAAAAGGAAATATCCGTTCATGTGCCGCCTGATAGCTATGACTTAGTTTTAATGGCAAGAGATGAGTTTCGCTCGCTTTTAACCGGCGGCAACGCCTCGCTTGAAATAGTCGCAGACGAGAGTTTAAAACCGGGCGATACGTTGATTGAAACCGAAAGCGGAGCTTTAGACGCAAGGCTTTCGACACAACTTGAACTAATACGAAACGCTGTGCGGGAAGTGATGGGATGATAGCGGAACTCCAAAAGGTTCAAGACGCTGTTAGAAACTGCATTTCGATAAAACTTACGGGCAAGGTGACGCAAGTTATTGGACTTGTCATCGAATCTAAAGGTCCCGTGGTGAGCGTAGGCGAACTCTGTTACATACATTCGCATACCGAGGGCGTACCTCCCGTTCCTGCGGAAGTCGTGGGATTTAGAGAAGGTTATGTTATGCTTATGCCCGTAGGCGAAATGCAGGGCATAGGTCCGGGTTGCGAAGTTGTGTCTGCGCAGAAGATGTTGCAGGTTAAAGTCGGCGATATGCTTTTGGGGCGCGTGCTTGACGGTTTGGGAAATCCCATGGATGATAAAGGGCCGATATTATCCGATGTGGAATATCCGTTGCAGGCTCCGCCGCCTCCGCCGCTTACCCGCCCTCGAATACATGAGTCCCTTTACGTCGGAGTTCGCGCTATAGACGGGCTTATTACAATGGGGGACGGGCAGCGTATCGGAATAATGGCGGGTTCGGGTGTTGGAAAATCCACACTGCTTTCGATGATTGCCAGAAATACCGAAGCCGATATTAGCGTTATAGCCTTAATCGGCGAACGCGGTCGCGAGGTGCGAGATTTCATTGAAAGAGATTTGGGCGAAGAAGGATTAAAACGAGCTGTTGTTGTGGTAGCGACAAGCGATCAACCGGCGCTCGTTCGCATAAAAGGCGCTATGACGGCGACAGCCATAGCCGAATATTTTAGGGATCAGGGTCATAAAGTTATCTTAATGATGGATTCCGTTACTCGTTTTGCTATGGCGCAGCGCGAGGTGGGATTAACTATCGGCGAGCCGCCAGCAACGAGGGGGTATACGCCTTCGGTTTTTGCTTTGTTGCCAAGGCTTTTGGAGAGAGCGGGAACAAGCGAAAACGGTTCTATAACCGGCATATATACGGTGCTTGTGGACGGCGACGATATGAACGAGCCTATAGCGGACGCAGTGCGTTCCATTTTGGACGGGCATATAGTTTTATCGAGAGCGATAGCGGCGCAGAATCATTTTCCGGCTATAGACATACTTCCAAGCGTCAGCCGCGTTATGAACGAGGTTGTAACTAAAGAGCATTTAAAAGCGGCGCAGCAAATGCGTTCACTTATGGCGGTGTATAAAGATGCGGAAGATTTAATACATATAGGAGCTTATGTGAAGGGATCAAGTAAAAAGATTGACGAGGCGATAGAAAAAATCGATTCGATAAACGATTTTTTGTGTCAGGATATTTTTGAAGTTGACAGTTACGATACGACGGAGAAAAAATTGTTGGGAATTACGGGTTGAAGCTTAAAAATAAAGAAAAAAAGTTAAAGAGCGTATTAAAACCAATTGTTAAAATTTTTTCTTTCTCTTTTCTTTGTTACTTTCTTTTCTCTTTCTTTTTTATAAAAAAGAAAGAGAAAAGAAAGTAAAGAAACTAATTTTTAAACGAGAAAAAACCATGAAAAAGTTTAAATTTCAGTTGGAAACGCTTTTAAAAGTTACTAGGATGAAGAAAGAAGACGCTGAGGTTAAGTTTGCGGAAAGTTCCAGAAAACTTGAGGATCAAAAGGCGCATCTTCAAATTTTATTAGAGGAAATGCAAAAAGGTCAAAGAGATTATGAGAGCATCTCTAAGGAAGGCAAAAAAGTCACCGTAGGCGCTTTGATGACATTTAACAGTTTTTTTGCTTGGAAACGCGAGCAGATAGAAATGCAACAGCAAATTATTTTGCAGTCGAAGGGCGAAAAGCAGAAGCGATTGAAGGAACTTATGGAAGTTATGAGTTATTTAAAGAGTATAGAGCAACTGAAAGAAAAGCGATTGCAGGAATATAAGGAAGAAATGCTCTTAGAAGAGCAAAAGATGTTGGATGAATTAGGGACGCAGCTTGTGATGCGCGCTCGCGCTTAGGAGGTTAAATCATGATAAATCCCGTTGATATGTCAAGTATTGCAAACGTGAAAGAGCGTATTTCGGCTATTCAGGAGCGTATGGGGCTTGGACCTAACGTTCCGGGGATGGATTTTGACCGTACTTTAAGGAAAGAATTAAGTAAATTAAAAGGTACGACGGAAGCTGTCGCTACCGTGCCGGGAGCCATTCGCGATACCGTTGCCGAGACAAAGAAAAACGTTGAGGCAAGTTTGAAGAATGACGCAAACACGTTGAAGAACACGGCTAAAGGTATTTTAAGCGCGCATGAGAATACCGCAAGCGGCACATTGCAAAGTTTTATGGAGGATGCGGCGAAAAAATATAATATCGATCAGAGATTGCTTAACGCCGTGGCGGAAGTGGAATCGGGTCTAAATCCCGACGCAATTTCTGAAGCCGGAGCTATAGGCGTTATGCAGCTAATGCCTGAAACTGCCGCCGCCTTAGGGGTTAATCCCAACAATGTAGCGGAAAATATTGAAGGCGGCGCAAAGTATTTAAGACAGATGCTCGATACTTTCGGTGGAGATGTAAAAAAAGCTTTGGCGGCATATAATGCGGGGCCTAATGCGGTTAGAAGCTATAACGGAGTTCCCCCCTATAAGGAAACTCAAAATTATGTAAATAGCGTCCTTGATATTTATCGTTGATAAAGCGTCGATTGAGGTATAATCTGCGGGTGATTTGATGGCGAAGAAGAAGAAAAAGCGTACATTCCTGAAAATTTTTATATTTCTCTTTTTGTTGCTTGCGCTTGTAATAGGCAGTTTTGTCCTCGGAATTTATTACGGACTTATAGATACAGAGGAATTTAACGAAAAATACGCTTTGTATGAATATCCAGTCATAGGGCAGTATTTTGTAAAACCCGAAAAGACCGAAGAAAAAGCGGAACCGCAGGAAGAAAAGAAGCCTGAAACGGAAGAAAAGGATAAGGAGCAGGACAAAAATAAAGAAAAGGAAAAACCGCCTGAACCGAAGAAAGTTGTGCTGACTAAAGAGGAACTTGCAAAGCAAACGGCAGAGAGAGAAGCCGCAGAGAAAAAGCGAGTGTCCAAACTTGCAAGGCTGTATGGGCAAATGAAACCTCAAGAAGCGGCGGATGCCATGCAGAATTTAGACAACGATTTGACGGTGGCGATTTTGCAGCGGATGGATGAGAGCCAAGCGGCAAAAGTTCTTGCAAAGTTTGACGCAGCAAAAGCGGCTACGCTGACGGAAATTATTTATGCAGGTAAACAGAGCAAGGTAACTATACCAGAAGAATTTAGCTCTCCTCACTAAAAAACGCCCAATCGGGCGTTTTTTAATAGAATTTTTCATTTTTTAAACATAAATTTAACATTACAAGGGTGTTGTTTATGAAAGAAAAGGTAAGGAAGTTGCTAAATATTGTGTTGGGGCGCAGTATCAATATTAGGCAACGGCTGTCGCGGTTGGTGGTTATGATAATTTTTGCATCATTTGCTTCGATAGCGCTTCTTTCTTTTTGCGGGGTTAATTTTTTTCGGCAAAACATGTACGAAATGCAAGACGAATTTGCCACGTCGAATTCGGAATACACTAAAAGCGTGATTGAAAAAACCAGTATGGCAACTATGTCAAAACTTGCGATTGCCGACGCTTGGCATATCAACCGCGAACTTGATTTGATGCGCCATGACGCTACGGTTTTGGCGCAATCGCTGACCTTTATAATGACTCACCCGGGAAGTTATTTGCCGCAAACGGTGATGGATCCTTATAAGGGCAAGGTTCCGCCTGCGGAGCCTTATATAATATACAGTCCGGATTTGCGTAAGCGCGGCATTGACAAAGTGTCTCGCGAAGTTGCGCTGACGGCGAACGTTAAGGGAACCTTGGTTTCAATGGAAAAATCTCAAGGGGATCAGTATGCGGCGTGTTATTTTGGTTCTAAGAACGGTTATTTGATTTGCAGCAGTATTTTTCCAGGGGATGAATACAGCCCAATTTCTGATGATGCGGATTACGATTATGACCCAAGAATTCGCCCCTGGTACATAAATGCGGTAGAGGTGGGAAAGCCCGTTTTTTCATTGCCGTATCTCACTATTTTGACTAAAGAGCATACTGACGTAGAAGTTATAAGCTGTTCCACTCCTTATTTTGACAGCGATGGTATAGCGGGGGTGGCAAGCATTGATTTGTCTACAGAAGAAATTCGTCGCTTTGTTTCCGATACTTCTGATAATGCGGGGGAAATCCGTTTCGTTATGACGGAGAGGGGCGATATTGTTTTTTCTTCGGCAGAGTATGGGGTTCTGTCCGAATCCGCCGAATTGAAGGATATTAGAAAATTGACGGAGGGCGATTTTGCCGAAACAATTTCTCAAATGACAAAGGGCGAATCGGGTATACGACTTGTAGAGCTTAACAAAACGCCGTATTATCTCGCTTATGCGCCTATTCCTGCGGTAGATTGGAGTTTCGGCATTTTGACCTTGGAAGAAAATCTTTCTCCTTCCATAAAGGAAAGTCGCGCGTATTATTTAGGGTTGATGGATAAGTTTCACAAAGAATTTCAAAATACTTACGATTCCATGCAGCATATTTCGATTGTAATAGCTCTGCTTCTTATAAGCTTGTTTGCGTTTTTTTCAGATAAACTTTCGGTTCGATTTGCCCGTCCGATTTTAGAATTGAGAGAAGGCGTAAGGGAGATTGCGAAAGGAAAATTCGATCATAGAATGAACATAAAAACGGGGGACGAGATAGAGGAATTAGCCGATACCGTCAACGCCATGAGTTTGGATTTAAAGAGTTATATGAATAACCTCTCTAGGGTAACGGCGGAAAAGGAGCGAATTTCAACGGAGCTTAGTCTTGCCGCTAATATTCAAGAAGGCATGATACCTCATATTTTCCCGCCATTTCCCGATTGCAAAAAAATGGATATATACGCAAGCATGGAAGCGGCTAAGGAAGTAGGCGGCGATTTTTACGATTTTTACATGGTTGACGATCATCGCCTTGCCATTACAATTGCGGACGTTTCCGGTAAAGGGATAGGCGCATCCCTCTTTATGGTTATTTCCAAAACCGTTTTGAAAAATTTTGTGATGGCGTCTAATTATACCGATCTTGGAGAATTGATTTCCCGCGTAAACGATCAACTTGAAGAGAATAACACCGCTTGTATGTTTGTAACCGTTTTTATCGGCGTACTGGATTTAAATACCGGCAAATTTGAATATGTAAACGGCGGTCATAACCCTCCGATGATATACAGAAAGAATGAAAATAAATTTAGTTATTTGGATACGCCGCGCAATTTTGTTTTAGGCGGTACGCCGGGATTAAAATTTAAAAGTCGGGAATTAGTGCTCTCGCCAAACGACGCATTGTTTTTTTATACGGACGGCGTAACTGAAGCGTTAAACGAAAAAGTCGAGATGTTCGGCGAAGAACGCCTGATAGAAGCCTTGAATAAATTTGCGGAATTGACGAGTAAGCCTAAAGAATTTTTGGCTAAAATTCGCTCTACGCTTGCAGAATATGTAGGAAGCGCAGAGCAATCCGACGATATAACCATGATGTCGGTGGTGTATAAGGGTGATGTCCTTGAGGAGTAGGGAAGGAGGACGTTGATGCGTAATCTGTTAAATATACTTATGTTTGCGATATTTCTTTTAACGATAAGTTTTCATCATTTGCCTAAAATGCTCCATGAAGTTTTGGGAATTTTGTTGCTCATTGCTGTTCTGGTTCATTTATATTTAAATCGCAAATGGTTTTTATCTATAAAAAAAGGACGCAGGACGACGAGCAGGAATATTTCCGATTTTGTTGATTTTACGCTTTTGGTATTGATGTTAATTGTTATCGTAACCGGCGTTTTTATGTCTAATTATCTGTTTAAAGGAATGTTTGGCATCGAGTTGGCAAGAAATATAACCGTGCATCAGCTTCATGTGTCACTTTCGTATTTGATGTTGATATTGTTGGGAATACATTTGGGGCTACATTGGGAAGGACTGTGGCTGCGATTTTTAAATTGGCGACAATTGGATAAAAATTCTAAAAGCGTTCGTATTTTATCCCGTGTTGCCCCCATAATTTTGTTGATTATAGGCATATACGGCTCATTTTTAAATCGTATTGGGGATCGTTTGCTTATGAAGCATATTTTCGCTACGGAGGCAACAAATCTTCCTTTGGCGGTATTTTTGCCGCTTACTATAGGAGTAGTAGGAATGTATGCTGTATTTGGTTATAAATTGCGAAAATAATTAGCTTAATTTGCCAATAAAGGCAAGTCAAGTTAATAAAATCATCTACTCTAAGGTATTATAAATTTTTTTTACTATTCACGGGTAATACAACATAGTGGTGCGAAAGGTGAATTAGTGCCGTTCATGGTCGACCTCTCCACCGCTTCGCGGTCCCCATCCCCTGAAAGGGGAGGTGCCCGAAGGGCAGAGGGGTTGACCATGAAGAGCAATATTTTTCTTTTTTTACTACCCGTGAATAGTAAAAATTTTTTATGAAACGGCCGTGGTCAGCGATTGTTTATTCTTTACAACGAATAATAATTTTGTTAAAATATGATTGTGTATGAAGTTTATATGTTAGGAGGACGTTAATTATGAAGAAATTCGTTTGCACCGTTTGTGGATATGTCCATGAGGGTGATTCTGCCCCTGAGGCTTGCCCCATCTGCAAAGCTCCCGCTTCGAAATTTGTCGAGCAGGCAGGCGATTTGGTATTTGCTGACGAACATCGCATAGGAGTTGCGAAAGATGTTGATTCTCGCATTATCGACGGACTTAAGATGAACTTTACCGGCGAATGTTGCGAAGTTGGCATGTACCTTGCCATGAGTCGTCAAGCGGATCGCGAAGGATATCCCGAAATTGCGGAAGCTTTCAAGCGTTACGCTTTTGAGGAAGCGGAACATGCGGCAAAGTTTGCGGAACTTTTAGGCGATGTCTTGACGGACAGCACTAAGAAAAATCTTGAAATGAGAATTGACGCAGAGCATGGCGCCTGCGCCGGGAAAAAAGAACTTGCGGTTCTTGCGAAACAGCTTAATCTTGACGCTGTACACGATACCGTACACGAAATGGCAAAAGATGAGGCTCGTCACGGTTGCGGTTTCAAAGGTCTTTACGATCGTTTCTTTAAATAATGCGATAAAAAACGGGGCTGTGAAACCACAGTCCCGTTTAAAGTGTTGAGGCTACATAATGAATAAACTTTCGACCAAACAAATTATAGCGGTGGATTTTGCCCTTGCCGCAATAATCTCGATTTACTGGCTAACAACTGGAATTACCGCAGAACATGGACTTTTTATATTTTTTGCCATACTTATAGCCGGTTCTCCGTTTTCATATATGCTCGCTCGAACTTTACCTTATTGGCGAGCGGCAAATGTTATTGAGGGCGAAGATATTTCCGTGCAATCGGCAAAAATCATGCGGGAATTGTCCTATCTTGACACATTGTTGTTCGCAAAGAACGGCACTTTAACCGTCGGAAATCCTTATATATCGGATATTGTCCCCGAAGGCATCACTAAATCTTCCTTACTCGCTCTTGCGGCTTCCATTGAAAAAGACGCAAAACATATAGTGGGACGCGCTCTTTATAACGCCGCGATTTCCAGAGGACTTAGGTTGCAACACTCGTCTGCAACCAACGAAATCGACGGTAAGGGTATGGAGGGAATGGTAGGAGGCACTGCGATTCGCGTAGGTAAAATGAATTGGCTGAAAGAAGAAGGCGTTGAAATTAGCGCAGAACTTTTGACTAAACACGATCAGCTTGCTTTTCACGGAAAAAATCCTATTTTTGTCGCCAATGGCAAACGAGCCAGAGGTATTATTGCCCTTCTTGACGAAATACCGCCGGGATTTATGACCGCAATCCGTCGCATAAAAAAACTTGGTATAAATACAACTGTAATTACAACGGATAGCCAACGCACGGCAAATGCCGTTAAAAAAGAACTTTCGCTAGATGAAGCTAAAGGCGGGTTATCAAGGGAAGAAAAGCTTAGGGAAATAAAGCTCTTAAAAGTAGCCGGAAAAACCGTCGGCATGATAGGCGATTTATATCGTGATCAAAGCATATTGGAAACTGCCGATATCGGCATCGAACTTATACCTAAAAAAGTTGAACCTTTTAATATTCATAAAGTTGAGGTAGCCGGAATTGAAGAAGACAACAAGGAATCCACAAAAATCGATTCCCTCTTTCCTCCGTTTATACCGAATTTAATTTTAAAAGGCGGGCTTGCCTCCTTAATTCCCGCAGTAGAAATAGCAAGAAGGGCAAAGGAAATAACGAGGCAAAATTTAATTCTCTCGTATCTTTCGTGGCTTTTGTTGCTGCCATACGCCATGGGTTTTTTTGTTGCCTTTGGCGGGGACTTTCTAAACGTAGATTCTGCTGCTGTCGGAGTAGGCGTAACCATGCTGTTAATATTTTTTAATTCGCTCAGAGTACATTGACATAAGTTGTTTTATATGATAGTATAAAATTGTCCTTGGGGATGTAATGGTTTCGACGGGGATAGATGGGTTTTGATAAGCGAGCCGGGGAGCATGAACCCGTTAAAAATATGCAACTCTTTTATTAAATATAAAAGCAGATTACGATTACGCTGTGGCGGCTTAAGCCACCCTCTTTTAAGTCTTCTCCCGCGAGATTTAAAAAGAGGCCGACAGCGGGATACCCGAACGCTTTGTTTTTAGGTCTAAGGGGAAATTTTTAAAAACTCGGAGAAGTTGTCCTGTTTGTGGGGTAGGTTTTCTTAAAAATAAACGCAAACTGCGCTCGGAGAAATTTGAAGCACAATATTTTCGGACAGGAGTTCGATTCTCCTCATCTCCACCAAAATCGAATTTTACCCGCTTTAACGGCGGGTTTTTTTGCCTTAGTTATAGGGCAGTGAAAAAATTAAAATGCCTTAATTCAAGTTTTTTCTTCGCCAGAAGAAAAAAATACATACGTCAGCATTTCAACAAGACGTCCGAGAGGCGGGAGATTTAAACTCCCGCCTTTCTTCTGATATAGACCCCCACCTAAGAGGTGGGGGACATCTAGTCTTGTTATATAAAGAGATTTAATAATGAAAAAAATCCGCTCGAAACGAACGGATTTTTTTCATTAGTCATCATAAACCTAAGAATTAATATCTACTTGACATAACTTCATGATTTCTATAGCGCTTTTATGACTTTCAGGGGTCACTCCCGCGCAACATGCAGGGTCAACCGAAATTTTCTTTTCCGGGAAGAAAGCTTTTAACAAAAGCGCATTTGAAATCACGCATATGTCTGTGCATAAACCTACTAACTCTATTTCATCGTACTCAGCCACAACGGAAGGCAGTCTTGTAGAGCCAAAAGATTTTTTTTCTATTATTTTGGCATCGTCTAAAAACTCTGAAAGCGCCGGCGCTATCTGCCAACCTTCGGTATTTTTTATACAATGCCTTACGGGCAAATGTTTGCCTTCATTGGTATCAAGATAATTATCCTTGTGGGTATCTTGAGTAAAAACCAGGGAGGCATTTTTTTCGTTTTGAAGTTTTTCAACAAGCCTCGGCAGCATTTCAACAGCCTCTTTTGTACCAAGCGCGCCATTTACAAAATCATTTTGTACGTCTATTACCAAAATACATTTACGCATATTGTTAAACCGCCTTTAATATTTGCTAAATTTTGAAGTACAGCGCCCATTTTGAGGCGCAAAATAATATTTGTTTACACCATTGTTAAAAAAACCACGCAAAATGCGTGGCTTTCCTTATCCAAGAGCATTAACCTTTCTCGCAAGCCTAGACTTTTTGCGAGCAGCGGTGTTTTTATGATAAACATGATTAGCCGCAGCCTGATCGATGGTTTTGCAAGCGACTCGGAGGAGAGATTTTGCCTCCTCGGCGTTACCTGCGGAAACAGCGTCCAAAACCTTACGAGAAGCAGTTCTGACGCGGGACTTTTCTGCAGCGTTCTTTGCTCTTTTCTTGTTATCGCGTTTAACGCTAAGGATAGAAGCTTTTATATTCGGCAATCCATTCACCTCCTTGATTAAAACGATGCGCAACCCTACTTACGCACACAAAAAAATTTCGCTTTCAAATCATAGCACAAAGGTGAAAAAAAAGCAAATTTTTCTTTTATAGACTTTGAAAAATTTTTATGATATGATACATGAAAAAATTTAACGAGGGTGTTGTATATGTATTATCCAATGAAGCTTTTGCCTGCCTTGAAGGAATATATTTGGGGGGGCAGACGCCTCATAGACGAGTGTCATAAGAAAACTGATTTGGACAACGTGGCTGAAAGTTGGGAATTAGCCTCTCGAAAAGAGGGAGAAAGTTTTATATCCAACGGAAGATTTAAAGGGCTTTCTATGTCGGAATATGTGGAAAAAGTTGGAAAGGATGCGCTTGGTAGTAGAGCAAAGCGTTTTTCGACATTTCCTCTTATGGTAAAACTTCTTGATGCGAAAGAAACCCTTTCGGTACAGGTGCATCCAAGTGATGAGAACGCAAAAAAATTTCCGTTGGCAGAAGGTAAAACTGAGTTATGGTATATAATAGATGCCGCGCCTGATTCAAAACTGCTATACGGTTTAAAAGAAGCAATGACTAAGGAAGAATTTGCAAATCATATAAAGAACGGCACATTGCTTGAAGTTTGCAATTATGTAAACCCTAAAAAAGGCGACGTTATGTTGGTATCTCCCGGAACGTTGCACGCTATAGGCGCAGGTGTTTTTCTGTTGGAAGTGCAACAAAATTCCAATACAACTTACAGAGTATACGATTATGAAAGAAGGGGGAAAGACGGGAAACTTCGTCAACTTCATGTAAACGAAGCGCTTCAAGTGACGAATTTAAATCCACCGAAACGAAATATGGAAATTTTAACATCTCTTCCGCAAATAGGTGATGCAATAAGAAAAGAAATCGGCCACAATGAACATTTTCGATCCGAATACATATCGTTGAATGGATATGCGGAATTTTTTGTAGGTGATAAAAGTTTCCAAACATTTACCGTGATATCCGGAAATCTTAAGCTGAATTTATTGGAATCATTTGATGTAGAAGACGAAGGCACATTGGATTTATCTCTGGGAGACACGGTTTTTTTGCCGGCCAATATGGGAAGATTTACTATTGAAGGCAGAGCCGAAATTATACTCAGTGAAATTTGACAGAAACCGTTTGTCTATGATAGAATATCGTGAGACTTTGAATGAAGAAAAAGCCTTGTCCCTTATGCGGATGGGGCTTTGATTTTTAGATAAACAGGGGGCGCAAACAGTGATTAAAGTTACGATGAAAGACGGCGCAGTACGAGAAGCGCAAGAGGGGATTACGATTCAGGAATTTGTAAAGAATTTTAGCAACAGCTTGGCGAAAAAAGCGCTAGCGGCAAAATTAGACGGCGAAACACGCGATCTTACAGCGCCCATTACAAAAGATGCGAAACTTGAAATTTTAACATTTGAGGACGAGGACGGCAGATGGGCGCTTCGTCACACCGCTTCTCATATTTTGGCGCAAGCCGTAAAGCGTTTGTATAAAGACGCTAACGTAATGCTCGCTATCGGGCCCGCTATTCAAAACGGGTTTTATTACGACATAGACATGGAAAAACAGCTGACAGACAGCGATCTTCTTGATATTGAGAAAGAAATGAAGAAAATCGTAAAAGAGAACCTTCCCCTCGTAAGAAGCGAAGTCAGCCGAGCGGACGCCATACAAATGTTTAAAGACAAGGGCGAAAAATATAAGGTTGAGCTTATCGAAGATTTGCCGGAGGACGCAACGATTTCTCTATATACTCAAGGCGAATTTGTGGATTTATGCGCAGGGCCTCATGTCGTTTCAACGGGGAAAGTAAAGGCGTTAAAACTTCAAAGCGTAAACGGCGCATATTGGCGCGGCAGCGAAAAAAATAAAATGCTCCAGCGTATTTACGGCACGGCTTTTGAGAAAGAAGAAGATTTAAAGAATTACCTCCATATGCTTGAAGAAGCCGCAAAGCGCGATCACAGAAAGCTGGGAAAAGAACTTGACCTCTTTAGCTTACACGAAGAAGGTCCGGGATTCCCGTTTTTCCATCCGAACGGCATGATTATAAGAAACGAGCTTATAAATTATTGGAGAGAAGTCCATCGCCGTTACGGGTATCAGGAAATAAAGACTCCGCTCATATTAAATCGCGCTCTTTGGGAGCAATCCGGGCATTGGGCGCATTATAAGGAAAATATGTACTTTACCCAAATCGACGATGAAGATTATGCAGTAAAACCAATGAACTGCCCGGGAGGAATGCTTGTATATAAGAGCCATCCTCATAGTTATCGCGAACTTCCTCTCCGTATGTGCGAACTTGGCGTGGTGCATCGCCACGAGTTATCGGGGGCGCTTCACGGCTTGTTTAGGGTTCGCAATTTTACACAGGACGATGCTCATTTGTTTATAACTCCCGAACAGATTGAGGGGGAAATTCAGCGCACGATAGACCTTTTTGACGAAGTTTACAATACCTTCCATTTAAAATATACGGCGGAACTTTCAACGAGACCCGAAGATTCAATGGGTTCCGACGAAATGTGGGAAAAATCGACAAAAGCGCTGCAAAACGCTCTTGAAAATCGCGGTTTAAAGTATATCATAAACGAAGGCGACGGCGCGTTTTACGGACCTAAGATTGATTTCCATTTGGAAGATTCCATCGGGCGTACTTGGCAATGCGGCACAATCCAGCTTGATATGCAAATGCCGGAAAAATTCGACCTCACCTATGTTGGCGAAGACGGCGAAAAACACCGTCCCGTCATGCTTCATCGAGTGGTTTACGGCAGTATCGAACGCTTTATAGGCATACTTACCGAAAACTACGCAGGCGCTTTCCCCACTTGGCTTGCGCCTGTGCAGGTTCGCATACTTCCCATTACGGATAAACACGCAGATTACGCCTACGAATTAAAGAAAAAGATGTTTGACGCAAACATTAGAGTAGAAGTTGACGACCGCAACGAAAAAACCGGCTATAAAATTCGCGAAGCGCAAGTCAAAAAAATCCCATACGCCATTGTAGTCGGCGATCAGGAAGTAGCAAACAACACGGTAAACGTTCGCCGCTACGGTGAAAAAGACTCCAACACCATGAACTCTCAAGATTTCATCGAAAAAGTCTTAAAGGAAATTGAACTTAAAGAAGATCGGTTGGGGTAAAGGCGAGTTCTTTCTTTTCTTTTTCTCTTTTTTTGTAAAAAAAGAGAAAAAGAAAAGAAACAATCGAAAAAGAGAAAAAAACTTTAATAATGGGTTTAGTGAATATTAAATATTCCTGCCAAAATTGAAAGTTAGAGTCTGTTAAAGTTTTTTCTTTTTTCTTTGTTACTTTCTTTTTTCTTTTTCTTTTTTACAAAAAAGAAAAAGAAAAAAGAAAGTAAGAAGCTGAAACGAAGAAAAAGGAGCGTCGCTTGTGGCTATATTGGAGATAAAGAAAGCGGGAGATCCTGTTTTAAAGAAGGTCTGCGAACCCGTGGGGCATATTGATAAAGCTTTGAGGAAAATGCTTGACGATATGGCGGAGACTATGAAAAAGGCTGATGGAGTGGGGCTTGCCGCGCCGCAGGTGGGAAAACCTATTCGAGCCGTTGTTATAGACGCAGGCGAAGGGCTTCACGAGCTTATAAATCCCGAGATAACTTTTAAGGAAGGCACGGTTAAAGATACGGAAGGATGCCTTTCGGTACCGGAATATTATGGCGAAGTACAGAGATTTGCGAGGGTGAAGGTAAAGTTTTTGAATAGATGGGGAAAAAAGCAGCATTTGACGGCTGAAGGGCTTTTGGCGCGTTGTATTCAGCATGAGCTGGATCATTTGGAAGGAAAACTTTTTATAGACGTTGCGGAAAATTTGAGATTGCGGGAGGAGAACTCGAAATGAAAGAGCTTCGAGTGCTTTTTATGGGTACTCCCGATTTTGCCTTGCCGTCTTTAAAAATGCTTACCGAAGAAACAAACGTGGTTGCGGTTGTGACTCAGCCTGATAAACCAAAAGGCAGAGGGCATAAGCTTATGCCGCCGCCTGTAAAGGTTTTTGCCGACGAAAAAAATATTCCGGTGTATCAACCTAAAAAGGTGAGAGAGCCGGAATTTGTGAAAAAATTAAAAGAACTCGCGCCGGATGTTATAATAGTGGTGGCGTTCGGACAGATTTTACCCGAAGAAATTTTGAATTTCCCAAAATACGGCTGCATTAACGTGCATGGTTCGTTGCTTCCCGCATATCGCGGCGCAGCGCCGATTGAATGGAGCATTATAAACGGCGAGAAAAATACCGGCGTTACTACAATGTTTATGGCGGCTGGACTTGATACCGGCGATATGCTTTTAAAAGAGGAAGTTGCAATATCCGAGGACGAAACGGCGGATGAATTGAGGGCTGTTTTAAGTGAAATCGGGGCAAAGGTGTTAAAGCAAACTTTGCTGAAAATGTTGTCCGGCGAATTAAAAAGGGAAGTTCAAGACGATTCAAAGTCAAGTTATGCGAGTAGAATTGTAAAAGAAACGGGTTTGATTGATTGGACTAAAAGCGCAAGAGATATTCATAATCTTGTTAGAGGATTAAACTCGACTTCTGTTGCGTATACCAATTTCAACGGTGAAGTGTTTAAAATTTGGCGGACAAAATTGCTTGCGTGTGGAATCGATGTACCTTCGGGCGATTTTGAAGTCGGAAGCATACTAAAAACTGATAATGACGGGATTTATGTTAAAACCGGCGATGGCGTTTTGCTGATAACGGAGGTGCAAACCCCCGGAAAGAAAAAAATGTCCGCAAAAGACTACCTACGAGGTCATAGTATAAAATTACCGTCGAGATTTACATAAATTTATTAAATTTTTTTCTCTTTTTTTCTTTGCTTCGTTCTTTTTCTCTCTATTTTTTTCAAAAAAGAAAGAGAAAAAGAACGAAGGAATTTTAATGTTACCACAAACTAAGGAGTGTGCGTTCATGGGAAAGAAGCGTCTTTTGTTGGGGCTTAATCTCTTGAGCGTAATTTTTTTATCTGTAATATTATATCTGGTTTGGAAGATAAGTTATTTGGGATTGTCGGAAATACATTCCGGTTTGCCGAATGTTTTGGGGATGATATTTGCTGCTCTGTCGCTTGGGTCGGTTGGGCTGATTTTGCTTTTGTGCTTGGCAGTTAAGGGAATAACGCCAATTTTTTTCGAGAAACAGATTTATTTTTTAATGAATGTGTTGTTTCCCGTCTCAAGAAAAATCGGAAAACTTTTCGGGGTGTCGAGGAGAAAGCTTGAAGGCTCTTTTATCGCGATAAGCAACGTTATTTTCTCTCGCCATAGGTTTAAGGCAACGGGAAGAGATTTACTCGTAATAACCCCGCATTGTTTGCAGCTTGCGTCATGCCCTAGGAAGATAACGAGAGACCCCAATAATTGTAAACGTTGCGGCGGTTGCAACATAGGCGATTTAATGAATATGGCGGACGAGTTTGGATTTACCTTTTTCGTTGCGACGGGAGGTACGCTTGCAAGGCAAATTATAGTAGAAAAACGACCAAAGATTGTGCTTGCGATCGCTTGCGAACGCGATTTAATGAGCGGGATTCAAGACGTTTATCCGCTTCCTGCGGTGGGGATTTTGAATATAAGACCAAACGGACCTTGTTATAATACGAAGGTGGATTTAGACGAGGTGCGAAACGCCATAAATGATATAGTTTCTGATGATGATAGCGCAAAACATCATTAATTTTTATTAAAGTTTTTTCTTTCTCTTTTTTCTTTGCTTCTTTCTTTTTTCTCTTTCTTTTTTACAAAAAAGAAAGAGAAAAAAGAAAGAAGGAGTTGGTCATTTACCGAAGAAAGAGGCGAATAAGCGTGAGTAATCCTAGGGAGAGCGCGGCTAAGATTGTTTGCGCAGTTTTTGAAAAGGATGCTTACGCAAATATCGCTTTGGCGAGTGAAATAAGGAAAAACAAGTATGACGATTTAGACAGAAGATTTTTAACGGAAATTGTCTATGGTTCCGTTAAAATGGGCATAACTTTGGATTGGATTTTGAAAAAATATGTAAATCGTCCGATGAAGAAAATTCCACCCATGATTCGCGCTATTTTACGCATATCCGCATATCAGGTTTTCTTTATGGATAAAGTGCCGATTTCGGCGATTTGTAACGAGGCGGTTAAGCTCACAAAAAAATATGCGCATCAAGGTACCGCAGGCTTTGTCAACGCTGTAGTTCGCGCTATGGATAGGGAAAGAGATAAAGCGAAATTTCCAGATGAGGATAAAGCTCAATCGCTTTCGCTTTCAACAGGGCATCCTCTATGGATAATAAAGAGATGGACGGAACTTTACGGATTTGAAGAAACTAAAAAGCTTGCGGAATTTGACAACACCGAACCGATACTTTCCGTAAGAACGAATACGCTTAAAATCACGAGAAACGAGCTTTTGCGGAAAATGAGAAATGCGGGTATAGATGCGGAAAAATCTAATATTACGCCCGAGGGAATCTTGATAACAAAACACGGCGCGCTTGACGATACGGAAGCCATTCAAAAGGGAGAAGCGCAGGTTCAAGACGAAAGTTCGATGCTTGTTGCTCATGTATTGTCGCCTAAAGAGGGAGAGTTTATTATAGATTTATGCGCCGCTCCGGGAGGCAAAACCACTCATATTGCGGCTTTAATGAATAATAACGGTAGGATTTTAGCTACGGATGTTTATTCTCACAAACTCATTCGTATAGAGGAGAACGCAAAACGTCTTGGAATTGACATAATAAAGACGAAAGAAATTGACGGGCGAGAAATTGGTAAATTGCATGAGGGTGCGGCGGACAAAGTTTTGGTTGACGCTCCGTGTTCAGGCTTGGGTGTGCTTAGGAGACGACCTGACGCAAGATTAAAGAAAAATCCCGAGATGATAAAGGAACTTCCAAAATTGCAATTAGATCTTTTGGAAAGCGGCGCAAGAGCCGTAAAAAATGGCGGGGTTTTGGTATATAGCACCTGCACAATAGAACCTAAAGAAAACGACGAAGTGATCGAAAAATTCTTGTCCGTCCACGATGATTTTTATTTGGACGATACGGGAAGTTTTTTCCCTGTTGCAAAGCGAAGCGAAAAGCAAGTGCAATTACTGCCGACAAGAGACGGTACTGACGGATTTTTCATAGCGAGACTTGTTAGGAAGGGATAATTTGGTAAATATTTTCGGGCTAGATATCGAAGAAATAAAAGAGGCGATTTCAAAACTGAATATTCCCTCGTACAGAAGCAAACAAATCGCAGATTGGATGTATAAAAAAGGAAAAAATTCGTTTTACGATATGACGAATTTGCCTAAAAATTTACAGTCAACGCTTGCAACGGAATTTGAAATTTCTCCGCCGACTTTAACACAACGACTTGATTCAAAATACGGTGACACTTCTAAATTTTTGCTTTCCTTTGATGAAAACACAGCGGTTGAAACCGTGCTTATGCGGAAAAAATATGGAAACAGCGTCTGCGTATCGACACAAGCGGGTTGCAATATGGGATGCGCCTTTTGCGCTTCGACTCTTTTGGGATTGTCGAGAAATTTAACCGCTACGGAAATGTTTGGCGAGGTTTATTATGTCGAAAATGAACTCAGAAAAGAAGGAATCAGCGTAACAAATCTCGTGCTTATGGGTTCGGGCGAGCCACTGATGAATTACGATGAGGTTATTAAATTTTTGCGACTCATACACGATGAAAACATTATGGGTATAGGTTATAGAAATATAACGCTTTCAACGTCCGGTATTGTCCCGAATATATATCGCTTAATTGAAGAAAACCTGCCCATCACTCTTTCCATATCCCTTCACGCGCCAAACGACGAACTTAGAACAAAACTTATGCCGATAAACAAAAAATATCCTCTAAAAGATGTTGTCGAAGCGGGGCAACTCTACGCAGAGCGCACCAAACGAAGGTTGACATACGAATATATATTGATAGACGGTATAAACGATGAAAAAAATCATGCCGTCGAACTTTCCGAATTGCTTAGAGGGCAGCTTGCAAATGTAAATTTAATTCCGATAAATCCCGTAAAAGAAAGGAACTTTTATCGTCCTTCAAAGGAAAAAATCGCAGCTTTTTTAAATTATCTTTTAAAATCAAATATTTCTGCTACTGTTAGAAAAGAGATGGGCAAAGATGTAAACGCCGCTTGCGGGCAACTTCGAAACAGATACTTGGAGGAGGGAAATTGATGGGCATTGCAAAAATCGAATCTTTCCTGACAAACAGAATCGAAGGTTTTTTCAACAATCGCTTTCATGGAGATTTGGAGCCGGTGGAGCTGTTTCAATCCCTTGAAAGGGAGATTTTATTAAAATCAAAAAAAGTAACCGGCGAGCTCATTGCGCCTAACGATTTTACCTTTTTCTTAGAAGAAAGCGATTACGGCAGGCTTTCTTCTAAACGCGTGATAGACGCTCTTTATGAAATAGCGGAGCGAAAAGTTATAAAAAACGATTCTTTTATGGATAAGGATTTAAAAATACGCCTTCAAAAGGATAAAACCCTTGAAGCGGGGGAATTTAAGCTTCAAGCCTGTTTTACGGAGAATAACGATGTTGAGTCGGATGCCGAGGAACCACATACCATTGTATTGGAACGGTCAAAATTCGATGTTCCGCTAAATCTCCCGAATAATCCCTCATTGGCGAGTCTTATAGTAACCGAAGGCAACAATGAAGGCGCAACTTTTGAACTTACCGATAAAATGCTCTACATAGGAAGACGGGAAAAAAGCGATATTACGTTAAGCGACGATAAGATTTCAAGACTGCACGCTTATATCACATACGAGCGGCACCGTCACTATTTGATAGACGCTGGAAGTTTAAACGGCTCGTATGTAAACGACGACAGAATTGACAAAGCTTACATCAAAGATGGAGATGTGATTCGATTGGGCGAAACACTCTTGCTCTACGAGGTGATGTGAGCTTATGACGTTGTTTATAAAAATTTTAAGCGTTGTTTTGGAATATGGGATGTTGCTGTGTTTGCTTTTTTTTGCGGTCAGGAGCGCCAACTATCTTTTTAGGGACATCAGAAAAAAATCTAAAGATTTAAAGATAAGGGAAACGCAGTTAAACGAAAAAATCGTAAGATGAAATCAACGACTAAGACGTTTAAATACTAGGGGAGATGATTATGCGGGTTTTTCAAAGTACGGACGCAGGTTCCGTCCGAAGTACAAACGAAGATGCTCTTTTTGTATCGAAAGATACTCTGTTAGTGGCTGACGGCATGGGCGGTCATGCTGCGGGAGAAGTCGCAAGCTCTCTTTTGACCGAAACGGTAAAGAGATATTTGAATGACAAAGATTTTATAGATGAATTGGTTTTAAAGGATGCCATTTTGTTGGCAAATGAGGCAATACTCCATAAAGCGAACGAAAAACCTGAATATTACGGTATGGGAACCACGGCTACCCTTGCTTATACGAATAATAATATACTTTATTACGCTCATGTGGGAGATAGCAGGCTTTATGTTTTTAGAAACGGAGAGTTAAATCAGATAACCGAAGACCATTCCTATGTGGCTAATCTTGTGAAGGAAGGAGTCATTACAGAAGAAGAAGCGCTTCATCATCCCAAAAAAAATTATATATTAAGAGCCGTTGGAATTGAAAAAAAGCTCGAAGTTGATACCGGAAAGTTTGCGTTGTCAAAAGGCGATAAACTTCTTCTTACTACAGACGGGATTACCAATGTTCTCGACAAAGAAAATATCATAAAGATACTTTCAAACGATGATATTGATCCTGCGGATATGATGATAAAACTTGCGTTAAAGATGATTGCTAGGGATAATATTACGGCTGTAGTGGCGATTTACGATGAATAGGACGCATTTTAAGTTTTTTTTGTCAACCGTTTTAATGCTGTTTTGCGGATTTTCGCTTATTTTCATACATAGAAATCCTACGATAAGCAATGTGAATTATGCAGATTTTAAATATCTGCCATGGATAGCGTCTGCGCTTATTATGGCGATTATCATTGAAATAGTGGTGGTTAGGATAAAGTCTAGGCGCTGTGCTTGGATGTTTTCTTGCGCTTGTTTTTTATCTTGTCTTGGTATTTTAGCGATAGCAAGGCTTGATTACGCTTTGACGATACCTCAAATTCGTTGGTTTATTGTAGGAATGGCGGCGTTTATCGTTGCAGTTCGCTCTGAAAAAATTTTAAGGCAAATGCTAAACTACGAATATATTTTAGGCATTTCGTGTATAATTTTGCTTATAATTCCCCTTATTTTTGGAGTGGACATAGGCGGTAATAAAAATTGGCTGATTTTGGGTAACTTTCGAATACAACCTTCGGAATTTGCCAAAATATTGCTGGTGTTTTTTCTTGCCGCATACTTAAGCGAGCACAGAAAAACTTTAGATTTAAGAGAAAAACGGCTTTTGTTTTTCAAACTGCCGCCGATTCGTTTCTTAGCCCCGCTTATTGCAATTTGGGGCGCATCCCTTCTTATGTTCGTGGTGGCTAGGGATTTGGGGGCGGCTCTTATCTTTTTCGCCGTTGCGGTAGTTATGACCTACGCTGCTACGGGGAATAAATCTTACTTTATATTTGCGCTCGTTTTCTTTGTTACAGGCGCAATTATAAGTTATTACGCTTTTAATCATGTGCAAATTCGTTTCAATATTTGGCTTAACCCATGGAGCGACCCGAGGGGCGCGGCTTATCAAATAGTAGAATCCCTTTTTGCAATCGAAAATGGAAATGTGTGGGGCGCAGGATTTACCAAAGGATATCCCACATTCATCCCTGAAGTGCATACGGATTTCATATTTTCCGCAATAGCTGAAGAATTGGGGCTGGTAGGTTCAATTTCCCTCATTCTTATTTATTCTCTTTTCTTTTATCAAAGCGTTGTAATATCCTTAGCAAGCGTAAAAGAGGAGGAAATGCTCTTAATATTTGGCGCAGGAATTATGTTTTTTTTGCAGACTTTTATTATAATGGGAGGGGTTACAAAATTTTTCCCATTAACAGGGGTTACTCTTCCCTTTATGAGTTACGGCGGAAGTTCAATGGTTTCCTGTTTTATATTGCTTGGTGTGATCGTCGCTCTTTCCCGAAAGGAAAATGTCAATGTATAATATCAAGCGAAATATCTTGAAGCTAACTGCGATTTTCTTTATTTTATTCGCCTTTTTTACGGCGTATGTCATATATTTGCAATTGATACAGTCTGCTTCTCACGCTCATAATCCTCTTGATTCCAGAAATTCCGTGCTGAATGACAATATTGTAAGAGGCGCAATTTATGATAATAGAGGACGAATTCTCGCAAAAAACGGCGACGATGGGGCGAGATATTATCCGTTTGGAGAGGCGATGGCTTTTGTTACGGGGTATGCAGACAAAAAAATAGGTACTGGCGGTGCGGAAAGTTATTTTAATCAGGAACTTTCGGGAAAAACAAAAGAATTGACGATGATGGGTCCTATAGGCGAACTTTTGCGGAATAATCAAGGGAATGATTTAATTCTCACCGTGGATTCTGAATGTCAACAAGCCGCATTCGATGCTCTTGAAGGCAGGAGAGGTGCCGTTGTCGCGCTTGACGCAACCACCGGTGCAATACTTGCATTGGTTTCGTCCCCTGCATATAATCCAAACCGCATTGTAGAAGAATGGAGCGCATTAAACGAAGGAGAAGACCATCCGCTTTTAAACAGAGCAATCAACGGGCTTTATCCGCCCGGTTCCATCATTAAACCGATGATTGTGGATATGGCTCTTGAAAACGCGGTAACAGACGAGCATGAACTATTTACTTGCGGAGGTTTTCTTGACGTAGGCGGCGGTTTTAGCATAAAGGAAGCGCATGACGGCGTTCATGGCAACTTACATTTAAAAGACGCTTTGGTAGAATCCTGCAACGTCACTTTTGGCACTCTTGCTATTCGTCTGGGAGCGGATAATTTAGAAAAAGGTTTTAAACGTTACGGATTTTACGAACCTATAAGGGGCGAAATCTTTGAAAGCGCTTCTCATATACCCGAATTTAAAACTCTTGACAAGGGAGATATAGCTCAAATCGGTATAGGACAGAGTATGCTTTTGGTAACGCCTATAAGAATGGCGCTTATAGCTTCATCAATAGCGAACGATGGAGTTATGACGGAGCCTTATCTGTTGGAAAAAATAATTTCGTCTAAAGGAATAATTTTAAATGAACATAAAAAGAAGGAATTATCGAGAGTAATGACGAAAGAACGAGCAGGGCTTTTAAAAAATTGGATGGAAGAAGTTGTGCTTTCAGGCACAGGCAAAGCCGCAAAAGTTAGCGGCATTAGAGTCGCTGGCAAAACCGGCACCGCCGAAAACAGTTCCGACAAAGAACATTCATGGTTTATTGGTTTTGCAGAACTGGAAAAGCGAAAAATCGCTTTCGCCATCTTAATAGAAAACGGTGGCAGCGGCGCAGATACAGCCGCTCCAATAGCTAGAAAATTAATTTTGAGTTTTGAAAAATAGTTGGGGCTTAGTGTGTAGTTTAAAAATAGTGTCTAAACCAGTTAATAAAGTTTTTTCTTTTCTCTTTTTCTTTGTTGCTTTCTTTTTCTCACTTCTTTTTTACAAAAAAGAAATGAGAAAAAGAAAGTAAAGAACTGACAAGGAGGTGCCGCGTGACTAATCAAGTTTTAAAGAACAGATATTTGTTGGAGGAAAAGATAGGCAGCGGCGGGATGGCCGATGTGTATCTTGCGGAAGATAAGCTGCTTCATAGGAAGGTCGCCGTAAAGATACTGCATGAGGAGTATTGGAAAGACGCAGAGTTTGTGGGTAAATTCCACAAGGAAGCCGAGGCGGCGGCGCGGCTTTCGCATCCGAATATCGTAAATATTTACGATGTAGGTAAGGAAAATGATGCGCATTATATAGTAATGGAATATGTGGCGGGCAATACGCTTAAATCTCTTATAAAAGAGAAAGGTCGGCTCTCTGTAGCTGAAGCGGTGCATATTGCAAGAGAAATTGCCGAAGCCCTGTCGCAAGCGCATTCGGAGGGTATTGTACATTGTGATATAAAGCCGCATAACATCTTAATGATGGAAAACGGTCACGCAAAGATAGCTGATTTTGGAATTGCAAGAGCCGTAACGGAATCAACGCTGACTTACGGTGGAAATATAGTGGGTTCGGTGCATTATTTTTCGCCGGAACAGGCGAAAGGGACTTATATAACGCCAAAATCGGATATTTATTCCCTTGGGATTATCATGTATGAGATGATAACGGGAACTTTGCCTTTTACGGGGGATACTCCGGTAGCTATCGCCATGAAACATCTTTCCGATTCTCCTCAGCCTTTAAGGTCTTTTGATAAGGATATACCGCCCATTGTGGAAAAAATTGTGATGCGGGCTATAGAAAAAGACCCAAATATGCGCCCCACAAGCGCAGAGCTAATGAGGGAACTTCAGGAAGCTGAACACATTTTGCATGGAGGTATTTCCGGTGGTATAGTTGATCCTTACGCCACAAGGATTATGCCTAAGTTTGATGATTTAGATAATACTTACGGCGGACGAGATATTAAGAAAAATAAAAAAGACACGGATTCGATTTTTCATTCTAAACTTTTTATCGCCGTGCTTGTAGCAATACTTGCCATGGGTTTTTTCGTAGGTGCGTTTATATCTTACGGTAAATTTTGGAGCGCAGAGGAAGTAAATGTGCCAAATGTGGTGGGTAAACAGATGACTTTAGCCAGACAGATATTGGAGGATGCTCATCTAAGGGTGAATGTGGCGGAAACTTACGACGCATCTGTTCCGGCGGGGGAAGTGGTATCTCAATCGCCGGAAGCGGGCGCTAGGGTAAAAAGTGATCGACTTGTCAGTATTTATGTAAGCAAGGGTGGCGAATCTTTGGAACTTCCGGATTTAAAAGGGTTAAGTCGCACCGCTGCAGAAAATAGATTGAAGAAAATGGGGCTTTCTGTAGGGGTTATTGACGAAAAAGTTTCCAAAGAGGAAGCGGGAACTGTTTTGCTTACCGACCCGCCTGCGCGTACTAAGATACAAAAAGGCATGGTAATAGATTTAGTTATCTCAAAGGGAGAACAGAAAAAAAGAGTAACTGTGCCAAACGTCACAGGCGCAACTTTGGAAGCTGCGACTGAAAGCATTAAAAATAAAGGATTGTCGGTAGGACGAGTTACAAAAGAAAAGAGTAAGGAACGAGCGGGTACGGTAATCGCTCAAACTCCGGCGCAAGGCGAGGTTGAAGAAGGTTCTTCGGTTGATTTAACAATAGCGGAAAAAGATTCAGGCGCTTCGACGGATTCCAATGAAACGAAGAATTCCAACGAATCAAAACCTGCTGCGGATGAGAAGAAAGAAAACGATACCCCCGTAAAAATACCGCCCGCTAAAGGAAGCGACGAAGGTAAGAGTCAATGAAGGGCAGGATTATCCGCGCTCAAAACAGTTTTTTCTATGTAAAAACCGATGATGGGGTTTTTGAAACAAAACTTCGGGGGAAGATGAAACAATCCGACGAAGTTTTGATGGGGGATTATGTAGAATTTACGCCCTTATCGAAAGATAGTGGCGTAATAGAAAATGTTGAAACGAGAAAAAATTATTTGATGCGCCCGAAGGTGGCAAACGTTGACGCATTTTGCGTTGTTTTCGCCGTAAAATCCCCCGATCCTCATCCTCTTTTGATTACAAGGTTTTTAGTGTTGGGGGAATTTTCCCGTATACCCGAAATTTTTATATGCGCAAACAAATCTGATTTAGCAACGTGTGAAATGTTTCTTCCGTTTATAAAAGCAGGGTATGAGGTGGTTTTTACTTCTGCTGAAAATAAAGAAGGAATAGAAGCATTACGAAAAAAGTTGCGAAATAAAACCACGGTATTTGCAGGGTCGTCGGGAGTCGGCAAGTCTTCCTTGTTAAACGCCGTTGACGAAACTTTTAAGAGAACGACGGGAAACGTAAGCGAGAAGATAAAAAGGGGAAAGCATACCACAAGATACGCCGAGTTTTTACCGTTTGAAAACGGATATATAGTCGATACCCCGGGGTTTAGTTCCGTTGATTTGAATTTTATAAAAAATGTTGAGCTGGATACATATTTTAAGGAATTCATACCATTTTTGGGGAAATGCTATTTTTCGCCTTGCAGTCACAGTCACGAGCCGAAATGCGCCGTAAAAGAAGCTGTTAAAGAGGGTAAAATTCAAGGCGAGCGATACGACGCTTATTTAAAATTATTGGAGGAGATTGATTCATGATAAAAATTGCGCCTTCGATATTGTCTGCGGATTTTTCAATGCTTGCAGACGAGATAAAAAGGGTGGAGGATGCGGGAGCGGATTATATCCATATCGACGTTATGGACGGGACGTTCGTGCCCAATATCACCTTAGGTTCTCCCGTGGTAAAGAGTCTTAGGAAAACGAGCAAGTCAATTTTTGACGTTCATCTTATGGTAGAACATCCAGAGACGCAAATCGACGCTTTCGCGAAGGCGGGAGCGGATATAATCACCTTTCATATCGAAGCCGCCAAACACGCTCACAGAATAATTCAGCAAATTCAATCTTACGGCATAAAAGCGGGGGTTGCGCTTAATCCTGCGACTCCTTTGGTTATGCTTGAGGAAATTTTGTCTGATATTGATATGGCGCTCTTAATGACGGTTAATCCGGGTTTTGGCGGGCAAAAATTTATCGACTCCATGCTTGAAAAAATCGCTATCTTGCGTCATACCATTGAAGATAACGAATTTGAATTCGATATAGAAGTAGACGGCGGTATAAACGATAAAACCGCGCCACTTGTCATTGAAGCGGGAGCGAATGTTTTAGTAGCGGGGTCATACGTTTATAGCGCAGATGATGTAAATGAAGCAGTAAAACTTTTGAGAAAGGAATAGAATTTAAATGGAAAAAGCGGTTGTGCTGTTATCGGGCGGGCTTGATTCGGCTACTTGTTTAGCCATCGCCAAATCCGAAGGTTTTGAGGTTTATCCCATAAGTTTCGATTATAACCAAAGGCATAATATTGAACTTGAGTCGGCAAAAAAAATAGCCGAGTTTTTCGGCGTAAAGAAACATACCATCATTAAAACAAACATGGATGCAATCGGCGGTTCGGCTTTAACCGACAACAACATAGCCGTTCCCGAAGGCGTGTTAAACCATGATGAAAACGATGTGCCTATAACTTATGTGCCCGCAAGAAATCTTATTTTCTTAAGCCACGCTTTAGCTCTTGCGGAAGTAATAGGCGCAGGGCATATTTATATTGGGGTAAACGCCGTTGACTATTCTGGCTATCCCGATTGCAGGCCCGAGTTTATCGGAAAATTTGAAGCGTTGGCGAACGTAGCCACCAAAGCTACGGCTGCGGAGCATAAAAAAATAGCAATCGAAACTCCCCTTCAACATCTCTCCAAAAAAGAAATTATCCTGCTCGCAAAAAAACTAAACGTACCCCTTGAACTGACTCGCAGTTGTTACGCCGGCAAAGAAAAGGCCTGCGGCGTGTGCGAGAGTTGTAAATTAAGACTAAAGGGCTTCAAAGAAGCAGGTTTAGTCGACCCTATCGAATACGCTTAGTTGGGGCTTCGCCCCAAACCCCACAAGGGGCGCTGCCCCTTGACCCCGCCAAAGAAGCTTCGCCCCTCGCTCCCATTTTATGGGGTTAGGAGTAAAATTTTTATATTGAGCCAAAACCAGTTATTAAAGTTTTTTCTTTCTCTTTTTTCTTTGCTTCTTTCTTTTTTCTCTTAGCTACGCTTCGCTACGCATATAAAATTCGCTAAGTGCTAAAGCACAAAGCGAATCTAATATCTTTTTTACAAAAAAGAAAGAGAAAAAAGAAAGAAGGAAACTGAGAATTTATGAGGTAGTTAAAGTGAAAGATGTTCAAAGCGAGAGGGACGAGAGGGGAATAGACATTCAGCGGGTTGGTGTTAATCATGTTGCGCTGCCTTTTTTGATAAAGGAAAAGGGCGAAGGGTTTCAGCAGGTATTGGCTGATATTTGCTTTGCAGTGTCGTTGCCGAAGGAATATAAAGGAACACATATGAGCAGGTTCTTGGAGATATTGGAACCTTGGAGTAAGAAGCCTATCGCGGAAGAAGAAATGGAAAAGATGCTTGGTAACGCTATGGAGTATTTGCAGGCAGAATCGGCAAGCATAAGAATTTCGTTTACTTATTTCGTGGAGAAAATCGCGCCGATTAGCTTGTCTCATTCGCTTTTAAATTACGATGTTTTTTTCGAAGGTGAAAAGAAAATAGCGGAACCTATGGATTTTACGCTTGGTTTAAGCGTCCCTTTTACGTCGCTTTGTCCATGCAGTAAAGAGATTTCAAGATACGGCGCGCATAATCAACGCTCCGTATGTCATGTGACAATTAGGTTTAAACGGGGTTATCCCTGCATATGGATAGAGGATTTGGCGGATATTTTAGAAAAAAACGCTTCGGCTCCTATTTATCCTCTTTTAAAACGGGAAGACGAAAAGTTTGTAACGGAAAAAGCTTATGAAAACCCAAAGTTTGTTGAAGATATTTTGAGGGATAATGTTATAGAACTGAGAAAACTTGAAGGCGTGCATTATTTTTCTATTGAATGTGAAAATTTCGAATCAATACATAATCATAATGCTTATGCTGCTCACGAGGAATGGGTGAATGAATAAATTTTATCGAAAACTTATTCTTTTGGTTCTGTTTGTATTTGCCATATCTTTTGCCGTAATTTATACGACTGTTGATATTCATACATTGTCAAATCTCACACAATTTCATACATGGTCGCTTTTTCTGGCGATTTTTGCCGCGCTTCTCGGGATGTTTTTCGATGGAAGTCGGCTTATGCACTTGGTGAAAATTTCGGGTGAAAAAATCACTCTTTATCAAGCTGTACAGGTCATATTCGGAAATTATTTTTTGGCGCTTTTAACGCCGGGCGCAACAGGGGGCGCAGTGGCGCAGCTTATGTTTTTGCGTCGCGCGGGGGTGTCTACGGGGAAAGCGGCGGTTTTAGTCGTGGTCAGAATGTTGGGCTCGATTTTTTTTCTTGCTCTTTGCTTGCCTTTTTTGTTTTTGCACGATACGGGAATAATCCCCGGCATACAAAACGAAGTTTTGATGAGCGTGACTTTTGCGGGAATTTTAGCTATTGTGTGGTGTATATGGGGAGTAAAAAGGGGCTATTTGGATTATACGATAATACGAATTTCTAAATTCTTTAACATAAAGAGAAGACGGCGCATTTTTGCGTTTTACCGCGAGACGAAACGCGCTATAGACCTTTTATTTCACGCGCCTAAAGCTATGTTTGTGTTTTTTATAGAGTCAGGCTTAAATCTTCTGTGCCTATACGCCATAGTTCCTGCGCTTTTGTTGGGATTAGGAGTAACCGATGCGGATTGGTACACGGTTATGGGGCGTATGATATTTTTAAATTTCATACTGTATTTTACGCCGACCCCCGGGGGATCTGGCGTTGCGGAGGGCGGATTTGTATTTCTGTTTTCCGATTTTGTCCCATTGGGAATGGTTGGCATAATAGCGGTTACTTGGCGGCTTATTGCCGAGTATCTGCCTTTTTTCATAGGTTTTTACTTTACGATAAAAATCTTCGGACACGACTTTTTGGCAAAACATTCCGAGACTGCGAAGGAATTTGAAGAGTCAAATTAAAAAATTCTTTCTTTCCTCAATTACTTTATTAAAAGAGTGAAAGAAAGAATTTTTTTATTTAAAAGCAAGACCTATAATAAAAATCGTTGCGCCTACGATACTACCTACGATGGAGCCGTTCATTCGTATCCAAATTAGATCGCTTTCAACTTTTTCATATACCATTTTGTTTAGTTCGTCGTCTGTAAGAGCGCTTATAGCATCGTTTACAACATCCGCCACTTTTGTATGAGCGTAAAGAGCGCTTCTTGCCATTACATCGTAGATTAAATGCTCTAAAATTCCATATAAATGGGCGTCGGATTCGATTAGAGTGAGAAGTCTGCCGTACTCTTCTGAAACGAAATCGTCGGCATTTTCGTAAGTTGCCTTTTCGATAATTTCTTCTAATGCGCTTTCAATGTTAAGCGCAGAAAAAATTGCATTTCTCAATTCTTCGCGATTAGTTGCATAGTCTTTGGCGGTTAGATACTTATATAATCTTTCGCGCATAAGAGAAAGAACAGTATCTTGCAACGCTTCATTGCTTGCAAATTCTTCGAAAAATGAGGCAAGCTTATTTTGAAAAATTTCGGATGCTTCGTCAAAATTTACTGCGTCAACCGCTTTGGCTATCATGTTAAGGAAAAATGCAGATACTTCCTGAAGTTTTTCTTCCTCATATTTTACAAAGGCTTCATAGATTATTTGACGACTCTTTTCTTCCATAATCTTGGACTTTGCATATAAGGCGATTTCTTTTATCAATAGCCTGTCTTTACCGCTATTTTTTAATTCGTCTAAAATTTTTAAGATTATATTGTAAAAATTTTCTCTCAAATAGGAAATGGCATATTTTTTTCCGTTAATTTTTAAATTTTCAACTTCGCTAAGGATTTTTTCCGTTATCTCTATCTTTAAATCTTTGCTTTTGAAAAAATTTAATATAAAGGAAAAAATTTCAAATTGTTTTAAATGAGTTATCAACTTTCTTTCGGAAAAAAACTCCTGTTCCAACATAGTCGTAGTGGCTTCGATAAACTCTGCTCTGCGGCGTGGAAGTAAAGCGGTATGGTATGGAAAACCCAGAGGTTTTCTAAAAATAGCGGTAACGGCAAACCAATCGGCTATTCCGCCTACCAAAGCGGCTTCAGCAACAAATAGCAAACCGTCTGCCAAAAGATTGTCTTTAAACTCTATATGCAGCGCAAGAAAAAACAAAAAAAGGGCGGCGGCAAGGAGCAGAGTTTTATCTGCATTATTCATACCCTTCGTCATTTAAAACATCCTTTCCGCTGCGTACGTTAAAAGGTAAAGTATCATACCCACAACGCCGCCGACAAATCCGCCGTTCACCCTAATCATCTGCAAATCGTCAGAAACTTTTTCTTCGACAAAATCCGTAAATTTTTCATCGCTAAGCTCTTCAAGCCGTTCTTTCACTATATTTTCTATTATTTCTTGCCTTTTTTCAATCTCGCCGGCTATAAATTTTTTGAGCCAAGCGTCAAATTTTTGCCGTAGTTCTTCGTTGGCTTCAAATTCATCGAGTTTTGTCCCTAAAAAGTTTTTTACAGACTCTTTTAACGAGTCGTTGTCAATAGATTTTTCAAAAATATCGCGAATTTTTTCTTCGGTTAAAAGATTATTTTTAATGTATTTTTTTACTGAAGAAAATTTTTCGGATAAATGTTCGTCTTCTGCAAAATTTCTCAAAGAATTTGCAAACGCTGCCCGTATATTTTCGTATTCTTCGCCTTGGCCGTTCTTTATTTCGGCAAGTTTCTTGGACATTGCGGAGTTTATTTGATTTAACAGCGTATCCTCGTCTAAATTCAAAAATTCCACAAGAGCGTTGCGACCAAAAGAATCTCCCGTATATTCTTCAATTCCTTCTTTTAATTTTGCCTTCAAAGTTTCATTAACTTCAGGGAGATTTAACAAGTCCTCCAAAAATGAGGCGATGACGTACAAGGCGTCCTTGTCGCGTTCTATTATGACATTTGCAAGATTTGCCACGTTGTCTTTATCGAGCAGATGAAAAATACTGTCATAAAAATACGGCGCTAATTTTACCGTTAATTTTTTTCTGTCAACAGATTTTAGCCAAGCGGTTAAAATCTCGTCCAATGCCGCCATTATACGGGATTTACCGCCGCGCTCCTTTAAATATCCCAAAAAGAGAGCGGCCATATCTTCTTTATTCAAAACCCGCATAATATTTTTTGAACTTAAAATATCATGAACCACAAAATTCACAATTTCATTCATGATACGCTGTTTGTTGCGTTTTAAAATTTCCGTACGATAACTTATTCCCAAAGGTTTTCGAAAAAGCGCCACCACCGCAAACCAATCCGCCAGACCGCCTATTAACGACGCCAAAAATCCGTGATGAATGAGCGTTCCTAAAAATCCCCCGGAAAAGTAGGTTGCCCCTGCGCCAAAAAAACTTATCGCAAGGGCAGTAGTCGCTATTTTTTGTTTTGTAAAATTCATTGAAGTTTACCTACCGGGATTAATCCCCAAAATCGTTTCTTTTGTACTCTTAAACATTTTGCTTTTCTGTTTTCATTCGATTTATTGCGCTAAAGAGCGCCGCTATTGAAGCCGTTATAATATCCGTGTCCATACCTGCGCCCCAAGTTACGTTTTTGTCTTCCCCGGTGATGCCGATATAAGCGATTGCGCGTGAGGATTGCCCAATTTCAAGAGCATGTTCGCTATATGTCAAATTGGTATATTTGAGGCCTAAATTTTCCTGCAACGCATTGCTTATAGCGTCAAGACGACCGTTGCCTCTAGCGTTAAACACTTTCTTTGCGCCGTTTATCATAAGTTCTACAGTACCGCTTCTTATGCCGTCAGGCTCCTTCTTCAACGTAAAGTCCACAAGTTCGTAGGGCGTGGTCACATTTACATATTCGTCTATAAAAATTTGATAAACCTCGTCCGGCAAAAGTTCCTTATGCTTTTGGTCGGAAACTCTTTTTACGGCGTAACCAAAATTCTCTCGCATTTTCTTTGGCATTTCTATACCGTACTGATGCTCCATAATAAAGCCCACGCCACCTTTGCCGGATTGGCTGTTTATGCGAATGACGCTGCCTTCGTATTCTCTGCCAACGTCTTGGGGATCGATAGGAAGATATGGCACCGTCCAACGACTGGGATCGTTTTCTTCTCTATAGCGCATTCCCTTTGCGATAGCGTCTTGGTGTGAACCTGAGAAAGCGGCGAATACCAAATTTCCAGCGTAGGGCTGACGGTCGTGAACATGCATCCTAGTGACGCGTTCATACATCTCAACAAGTTTCGGCATATTGGAAAAATCCAGTTTGGGATCTACGCCAAGCGTGTACATATTCATGGCGATAGTAACGATATCCACGTTGCCGGTGCGTTCGCCGTTGCCGAATAATGTGCCTTCAATGCGATCTGCGCCGGCAAGAAGTCCCATCTCCGCATCCGCAACGCCGCAACCCCTGTCGTTATGAGGATGAAGCGAAAGCACCACATTATCACGATATTTTAAGTTGTCGGAAATGTAGGCTACCTGCGTAGCATAAATATGCGGCATAGACATTTCAACCGTTACGGGAATGTTTATAATTGCTTTTTTATCCGCCGTAGGTTGCCATACGTCAAGCACTTCGTTACAAACTTCCAGAGCGTATTCGGGTTCCGTACCCGTGAAACTTTCGGGAGAGTATTCAAAGCGATAATTTGCGCCGGCCTCTTCTGTTAATGTTTTTAAAAGTTTTGCGCCGTCTACGGCTATTTTCTTTATTTCTTCCTTATCCATGCGGAAAACCTGTTCGCGTTGGGCAACGGAAGTAGAGTTGTAAACATGAACAATGGCGTTTTTTACGCCCTTTAAGGCTTCAAAAGTCTTTCTTATTATATGTTCTCTCGCTTGAGTCAGAACTTGAATTGTTACGTCATCCGGTATAAGTTTATCGTCAACGAGACGGCGGAGAAGAGCGTATTCCGTGTCGCTTGCCGCAGGAAAACCGACTTCGATTTCTTTAAATCCGATTTCAATCAGCATTTTATAAAATTCGAGTTTCTCATCCAGACTCATGGGAATGACAAGCGATTGATTGCCGTCCCGAAGATCTACGCTACACCATATAGGGGCTTTATCGGGGTGTTCCTTCTTTGCCCAATCCATATTCATAACGGGAGGGAGATAATATCCCTTTTTATATTTCGTAAAATTTTTCATAATGACCTCCAAGAAAATATATTGTTTCTAAACTTTACCAAAAAAAAAGGGGTTTGTCTATGAAAAACTGAGTATTTCTTTTAATTTTGTTGGAAGGTAAATTTTGTTGGAACATTTTTCGAACATTTTTCTTCGTTCGTTGAAATAATAGTGGTTTTTTGACTGTTACTGTGTTATGATAAACAGGGGGTGATTGTGTGAGGCGTTTTGCAATTGTGTTTTGTGTGGCTTTGGTTGTTGCGGCAATTATTCTTTTCCCGTATATATCTATTTCAAAGGAAAGCGAACGCCCTATGCGCGAGATTACAGCGCTTACCACGCTCCCTCCTTCGGTCGTTGAAATACTTTCCGATGAATACGAGAGAACCCGTAAAATTCGGGTTCATTTTGTGCCACTGACCAAAGAGGAAATTTTTAACAATCTGGAAAATAATACGGAAGCTTCTCTTGTTGTGGCGGATCAGGAAACATTGCGATTATCGACAAGCTGTTTTTCGCCGACCATAACTCCTCAATGGGACTTTGTGCCGGAACATTTAAAGGATAAAGATGGATTATGGACTGGAATTTGGTATGACCCTATAGTTTTTTGCGAAAACTTAGACTATTTAAAAACTCATAAAATCGCTCCCTTGTCGTGGCAAAATTTAGCCGCTACTAATAATATACGAATTGGAATGACGGATTTTCTCGCTGCAGAGGCTATGGAGAATCTGTTGTTCTCCATGATTGCCCAGTATGGCGATGCGGCGGCGTATAGTATTTGGCGAGGAATTCACTCAAATGTGGTGAGTTATGCAAAATTTTTAAATAATCCGGCCCGTCAAGCCGGTATGGGAGAAGTGGATATTGCTGTTGTGGTGCAAAGCGAGGCTATTAGATATTTAAACGATGATTATCCGTTAAAGATAATATATCCTAGGGATGGCACGTCATATATGCTTGTCGGCACAGGTATTATCAGGGGTAAAGAAAACGTTGACGAAGGTACGGCGCGTGAATTTGCCGATTGGTTGCAAACTGACGAAGCGCATCAGATACTTCAAAAAAACGGTTTTTATTTTATTCCTGCAAATCCCGCCACTCTCACATATAAAAGTTTTGGCGGTAAGGAGCTTTTTTTGTATACGGCGCCAATTAATTTTTCAAAGGAACAAAAGCATGATTTTGTGGATAGATGGGTAAAATACATACGTTTGGGGGGTAATTAAGTGAAACTCGGCATGATAAGTTTGGGTTGCGCAAAAAATCTCGTAGACACGGAAACAATGTTGGGTATCTTATCCGAAGATGGATGGGAGCTTACTGCCGATCCTGCCACGGCGGATGTTTTGATAGTGAATACTTGCGCGTTTATAGAATCGGCTAAAGAAGAATCTATCACCACCGTTATCGAAATGGCTGATTATAAAGACAGCGGCAGGTGTCGCGCTCTTATTTTGGCGGGTTGTCTTGCGGAGCGTTACGGTAAGGAGCTTTTAGATGAACTTCCCGAAGTAGACGCTATCGTTGGCGCAGGTTCTTGGCATCGTATAAAAGAAGGTATTTCCGCTGCGCTTCGAGGCAATCGCGCGGTTATAACAGGAGACGGCAAAATTCTTTACGATGCGCATTCCCCGAGAGTTCGTACAACTCCCCAATATACGGCATACATAAAAATTGCCGAAGGTTGCAATCACGCCTGCGCTTTTTGCGCCATACCTCTTATTCGCGGACATTATCGCAGTCGTAAAATAGAGGATATCGTAGAAGAAGCCGAAAAACTTGCAAATGACGGTGTCCGTGAGATTAATCTTATCGCTCAAGATACCACCTATTATGGGACAGATATTTATGGCAAGGCGAATTTGGCGCAGCTTTTAAAGGAACTGGTTAAAATAGATAAGATTAGCTGGATTCGAGTTCTTTATTCTTATCCTAAAAATTTCACAGATGAACTGATAGAGATGTTTAAAACCGAGCCGAAAATTTTAAAGTATGTGGATCTTCCATTGCAGCACGCAGATAACGACATATTAAAAAAGATGGGACGACCCGATACAAAAGAGAGTGTTGCAACTCTTTTAAGTAAAATTAGGAGAGAAATTCCGGATGTAACGATAAGAACTACGTTTCTGGTAGGATTTCCGGGAGAAACTGAAGCAGCCTTTGAAAATCTCGTAGATTTTGTGAAAAATCAGAAGTTTGATAAAGCCGGGGTTTTTTCTTTTTCTAAGGAAGAAGGTACCAGAGCGGCAAAAATGTCAGATGAGGTGCCAGACGAGGTTAAAGAAGAACGATATCATAAACTCATGAGTGTACAGGGTAAGATTTCCGAGACCGTAAACGAATCTATAGAGGGAAAAATTTTTGACGTATTGGTAGAAGGAATAAACACATCGGAAAATGTAGCTGTAGGTCGTTCGTATAGAGAAGCCCCGGAAGTTGACGGAAACGTATACATTGAAAACGCCGGCAATCTTTCTGAGGGCGAAATAGTAAAAGTGCGTGTATTGCAAGGTTTTGCTTATGATGTGGTTGGAGAACTTCTAAAGGAGGATGTGTGATGAAAAAAATTCTATTGGCGTTTATGCTGTTTATTATGAGCGGAACTTTTGCATTTGCGGCAGAGGATAACGGTAACATGGCGTCGGCTGTTTTATATACCAGTCTTGATTACGGATATACGATTCCTTGTCCTAAAAAACCCAATATAATTCCGGCAAGCGCTCTTTATGAGGGAGCTAAAGGTGAAGTGCTTATTTTTGAAAATGAGGAGTATTTTATAAAACACGCGTGGGTAATACGAGTGGACGCTTTTAACGATACCGATGTGCCGAATTTTAACGAATTGACAGGCGAAACCGGCGCCGAATATCTTAAAAAAATGAAAAAAAACTATGAAGACGTAGGTCTTGCGCCGATAGCTGATGATAATGTGGCATTTTTCGGTGTTACTGCAAAGGAAATTGAAATAGACAGTAACGGTGACGGTAAACCGGATACGGTAGCTCATACCGATCAACAAACTATGGAAGTATTTTTCCGTACCAAAAAAGGAGGACGCTACCACATTCAACTCATTGACAATCCCATCCTTCGAGCGGAGTCTATGCGCGATTGCCGCTTAGCCGTAACATTATTTAAGGATTAAAAAAATGACGAGGCAATTCACCTCGTCATTTTTTATTACAACATCAAGATGGTACACTATATAATGATGTTTCTTACATTCTTAAAACATCATCCTCTTTTTTCAAATAATCTGCTGACAGATTCATGGGATTGAATGCACTCAATAACCTCGGCGATAGGTTCTGCCATTGATAGCACTACTATCTTGTCTATTTTTTTATCTTCCGGTAGCGCAATTGTGTCGGTTATAACTAATTTTTCTAATGGCGAACTTTCGATTCGATCTTTTGCAGGCCCGCTTAAAATTGCATGGGAACAACAGGCAAGCACTCGTTTTACTTTTAAATCTACGAGAGCCTTTGTGCCCTCGATTAAAGAACCGGCGGAATCTACCATGTCGTCTATTATGATGGCGGTTTTGCCCTCAACATCGCCGATTAAGTTCATAACTTCAGCAACGCCGGGTTTGGGACGACGCTTTTCTATTATGGCTATGGGAGCGCGCAAATAATCCGCCAGTATGCGGGCTCTGGTGACTCCTCCTAAATCCGGTGAGACTACAACAATATCTTCATAATTTTGTTCTCTTAAATACTTGGCTATAACGGGCGCAGCCGCTATGTGATCTACAGGAATATCGAAAAATCCCTGTATTTGTCCGGCGTGAAGATCCACGGTAATTACGCGATCGCAACCTGCCGTTTCGATGAGATTTGCAACAAGCTTAGCCGAAATAGGCTCGCGGCCTCTTGTCTTTCTGTCTTGTCTTGCGTAAGCGTAGTAAGGCACTATCGCCGTTACGCTGTTGGCGGAAGCTCTTCTGCAAGCATCCACCATTATGAGGAGTTCCATTAGGTTGTCGTTTACCGGTTGACTTGTTGGCTGGATAATGTAAATATCCTTGCCGCGAATGCTTTCTTCAATCACGACCTGAATTTCACCGTTGTTGAAATGACCAACGATGACATCAATAAGGTTTACGCCCAGAAAATCCGCAATTTTTCGAGCAAGCGCCGGATTAGCGTTCCCTGTCATTATGCGAAGATTATCTCTTTTAAACTCCATTTAAAAAACTCCTTCATACTCTTGCGTTAATAACGCAAGGACGACACAAAACTCACACTCTGATTATTGCATAAAGTTTTACTATATGCAAGTGCTATTTTTATCCTAAATTTTTTTTAATGTCGTAATATTATGTTTTTTGGCAAACGATAAAAATATTTTTCTTACATTTACTTCTATGGTCAAACGGCGAGAAAACAAAGTAAAAAATTGTTATTTAAAATAAAAAGAGCTTTCCAAATGGAAAGCCCTACCTGCTTCAAATGGTCGGAACGACAAGATTTGAACTTGCGACCTCTTCCACCCCAAGAAAGCGCTCTACCAAGCTGAGCTACGTCCCGACTACCTGTGTAGTCTATCACATTTTTCGCTATACTGTCAAGCAAAATCTTATAATTTTGGTAATTTTATTGTATTCTGTGAACATAAATCGAAGTTGCAAGCGAATAACGATTATGATAAAATATCTTAAAATATACTAAGACGTTACAAGCGAGGCGAATGTGATGGTTCATTTTGTAGGGGCAGGCCCCGGCGACCCGGAGCTTATTACAAAAAAGGGCGCAAGATTTCTCGAAGAAGCGGACGTTGTCATATACGCAGGTTCGCTTGTAAATCCGCGGTTGCTTGATTTATGCAAGAACGACGCTAAAATTTACAATTCGGCTTCAATGACTCTTGACGAAGTGCTTGAAGTTATATATGATGCAGAAGCGCATAATTTTATGACGGTTAGACTTCATACCGGCGATCCTTCTTTATATGGAGCAATAGGGGAGCAAATGGACGCTTTGGAAAAAAAAGGTATTTCCTATGACGTAATTCCCGGAGTCAGTTCCTTCTTAGCGGCGGCGGCATCACTAAAGAAAGAATATACCCTTCCCGGAGTTTCCCAAACGGTTATAATTACACGACAGGGAAAAAGGACAGCCGTTCCTGAGGAAGAAAGCTTAAAATCCTTGGCGGCGCATAAATCCACCATGTGCATTTTCCTTTCCGTACACATGATTGATGATGTCGTAAGGGAATTGACGGTGGGAGGTTACGACGAGGACACCCCCGTTGCGGTGGTTGAAAAAGCGTCGTGGGAAGATGAAAAAATAATTCGAGGAACACTTAAAACAATCGGCAAAGAGATAAAAGAAGCGGGGATAACCAAAACCGCCATGATAGTCGTAAGTCCGTGCTTGGAATCGGAATATGAGCTCTCGCGCCTTTATGCGGCGGATTTTTCCCACGGATTCCGCGAGGCGAAAAAATGAGATGCGCCGTTATTGCCCTTTCGAAAAACGGAGTCGAATTAGCGGGAAGGATAAAGAAATTTTTTGATTGCGACGTATATGTAAAATCTAACTATGAAGATAATGTTTCTTTCAAGGCGTTATTTTACGATAAACTGTCACTATTAACCGCAGAAATTTTTGCCGGTTACGATGCAATTATATTTGTATGCGCTGCGGGAATAGCGGTCAGGATGATTGCGCCGCATATAAAAAACAAACTTGAAGACCCTGCCGTTATCGTTATCGACGAAACTGGAAAATATGCGGTAAGTTTGCTTTCAGGGCATATAGGCGGCGCAAATTTGCTTTCGAAACGTTTGGCTGAAATTATAAGCGCAGAAGCGGTAATAACAACAGCAACGGACTCTCATGAGATTGCTGCGCCGGATTTGGTCGCGTCTGTTTTAGCTTTAACGCCCTATCCCAAAAGTGAAATTTTGAATTTTAACTCTTTATTATTAAAAAATGGGAAAATTTCTTATTTTATCGACTCGAATTTAACTCATAAGGATTTTTATAAAAGGAAATTGAAGGATTTTAACATAGAGGCTAAGGTCGTAGACGAGTTAAATCCCCAAAATAACGAGCATAGCGTGTTCATAACGGATAATCCCCGGGAGAAAAAGAACGCGCTGTATTTATCGCCGCAAAAATTGGTTGCGGGAGTAGGTTGCCGCAAAGGAGTCGCAAAGGAAACAATACTTAACGCCATATCGGACGCAACGAAAAAAATAGGCAGGGATATATCCTTTATAGATTTAATCGCAAGCGTTGAGGCAAAAAAAGACGAGGCGGGAATTTTGGGAGCCGCAGCGTCGCTTAATATAGACGCTGAGTTTTTTTCCAACGAGATATTGCGGGAAAAAATCGAACAGTATAAATTAAAGGAATCGGCGTTTGTAAAGGAGCATATCGGCGTTGGAAACGCATCTGAGGCGGCGGCGCTCGCCGCTGTGAAAAAAGGCAAGTTTGCCCTTGAAAAGACTGTATATGAGAAAGTGACGGTGGCGCTTGTATGGGAAAAATTACCGTTGTAGGCATGGGTCCCGGGAGCGATCTTGAGATGACACCTCGAGTGAAAAACGCAATACTTACCGCCGATATAATCGTTGGGTATAAGACGTATTTATCCATTATAAAAGAGATTGTAGGAGATAAGGAAACGGTAGGCACGGGTATGACCGGCGAGGTGGAACGGTGCAAAAAGGCGATTGAGCTTGCTTCTAGCGGGAAAAACGTCGCTGTGGTGTCTAGCGGCGATGCAGGAGTTTACGGCATGGCGGGACTTGTGTTGGAACTTTTGCTTGAGGTTGGTAAGGAAAATCGTCCAGAAATTGAAATCGTTTCGGGCATATCTTCGGTTTTCACGGCCGCCGCCGTTTTGGGCGCACCGCTTATGAACGATTTTGCCGTTATAAGTTTAAGCGACTTGCTTACTCCTTGGGAAGTCGTGGAAAAACGACTTAACGCTGCGGCTGCAGGGGATTTTGTTATCGCTCTTTATAATCCCAAAAGTAAGAGCAGGAAAAACAATATAGAGATTGCAAGGGACATAATTTTAAATCAGAGAAGCGGCAAAACCCCGGTCGGCATAGTCTGGAACGCAGGAAGAAACGGAGAAAAAAAGGTTATAACAACGCTTGAAAATTTTACAGTGGAAGATATATCCATGTTTTCCCTTGTGATAATCGGAAACAGCGCAACTTATGAACAAGACGGGTTTATGATAACGCCAAGGGGATACCGTCAAAAGGGGATGTTTGATTGATATTGCTCTTAGCGGGTACAAAGGACGGCAGGGAATTGGGAGAAGCTCTTTCAAATCAGAATTATCGGCTTGCGATTTCGGTGACAAGCGATTACGGGAAAAAACTGATAAAAGAGAACGAAAACCTTATTATAAACGATAAGCCAATGGATTTAGACAAACTTATCGCATATATTAAGGCAAACGAGATAAAACTCCTGATAGACGCAAGCCACCCTTACGCAGAAATCGCATCGAAAAACGCCATAACCGCCGCAGAGAAGCTTGGCATTCCATATATCCGTTACGAAAGGGAAATGGCGACAACAGACTACGATAAAATATATTTGGCTAAAGATTATGAAGAAGCGGCAAAAATAGCTTCGGATTTTGGCGATAACATCTTTTTTGCCACAGGCTCAAAAAGCGCAAAATTCTTCTTTGATTCGCCTTTTTTAAAGAATAAGCGGCTGATTTTCAGGGTACTTCCGTCTGCAAACGTCTTAGCAAAATTAAACGAAGTGGGAATTTTAGCCAAAAACATAGTGGCGCTTGAAGGTCCTTTTACGGAGGAATTGAACCGGGCGTTGTTTAGAGCCTACGAAGCCGACGCAATAGTAACGAAGGACGGCGGAACCGTTGGGGGCGCAGACACAAAGATAGAGGCGGCGAAAAGTTTGGATTTGCCCGTGGTGATTATAGAGCGACCTAAGATAAATTATCCCAATATAGCGTATAAATTTGACGATGTTTATAAGTTTATACAAAATTATATTGTGTAGATAGATGAGAAAGAAATCTTTGAAAAATGAGGCGATTGTCGGTGGAAATCACGAAGAATCCTATGGAAATAGAAAAAAAAAGCATGGAAATAATACGCCCGTACGTTAAAGATGTGTTTACGGACGAAGCGGAGTTAAAAGTCGCTTCAAGGATAATTCATGCGGCGGGAGATACGGATTACGCAAAAGTTATCCGTATACATAAAGCCGCTGTTAAATCCGCAAAAAATGCGATTTTTTTGGGGAAAAACGTGTATACTGATGTGGAAATGGTGCGCACGGGGATAAACAAGAAAAAACTCGCAGCTTACGGCGGGGAGGTTTTATGTAAAATCGCCGACGAAGAAGTCGCAAAAGAAGCCAAAGAGTGCGAAATAACCCGTTCTATGGCAGCAATGAGGAATTTCAAAGGAGAACTTGCGGGCGCCATAGTCGCTATAGGCAATGCGCCGACGGCTCTTTTTGAGATGTTGCGGTTAGTAGAGGAAGAAAACATTTTGCCCGCAGTTATAATAGGCGTTCCCGTAGGTTTTGTGGGAGCGGCGGAGTCTAAAGCCCTGTTGATGAAAAACAAAAAAGTTCCGTATATAACGGTTGAAGGAACAAAAGGCGGCAGTTCCATTGCAGTTGCGGCTTTTAACGCTATTTTGTATCAGATGAACTAAACCTTAAACCAAACAAGGAGAGAGAAGAAGTTGCAAAATGCGCCTAGAGTGGTGATAGCGGGAACGGCAAGCGGCGCGGGTAAGACGACCGTGACGGCGGGGATATTGGCGGCGCTTAAAAGAAGGAAGTTTGCCGTCGCATCTTTTAAGGTGGGTCCTGACTACATAGATCCCGGTTATCACGAGATAATAAGCGGCGGAAGTTGCCATAATTTAGACAGTTGGATAACAGGCAAAGAGGAAATTTCGCGGCTTTTTTTTAGATCGGCAAAAAATGCGGATATTTCCGTTATCGAAGGAGTTATGGGACTTTACGACGGGGGAAAGCGGGGAATAAGCTCTACGGCGGAGATTGCAAAATTGATTGATGCGCCGATAATTTTGGCAATAGACGCAAAATCCATGGGAGCTTCGGCAGCGGCGATCGCTTTAGGCTTTCGAGATTATGACAAAAATGTGAATTTTGCGGGAGTAATTTTAAACCGCTTGGGTTCTGATAGTCACGAACAGATGATTAGAGAAGCTATGGACAAGGCGGATATAAAAGTTTTGGGCGCAATAAGGCGAAACGAAAATCTGCGCCTGCCGGAGCGCCATTTGGGATTGGTTCCCGCTAAAGAGACAAAAAGCGAAGTGGATTTGGCGAAAATTTTTTCTTCAATCGAAAATCAGATGGACATGGATGAAATTGTCGCCATAGCAAAGAGCGCAAAACCCATAGCAAATTTTAATCTTGCCGAAGGCAAAAATTCGGTAAAAGACATAAAGATAGCCGTAGCAAAAGACAACGCTTTTTCTTTTTACTATGAGGACAGTTTGTCGGTGTTGGAAGAATTCGGAGCGGAAATTATAAAGTTTAGTCCTATTTATGATGAAAAAATACCCGATTGCCACGGCATAATTTTAGGCGGCGGGTACCCGGAAATGTTCGCTAAAAAGTTGGAAGAAAACGCTTCCATGCGAAATTCGATAAAAAAAGCCGCCGCAGAAGGCATCCCTATTTACGCAGAGTGCGGCGGGTTTATGTATCTTATGGAAAGCATTGAGGACTTATCGGGGAAAAATTTTGATATGACGGGTGTAATTCCGTCTAAGGCAAAAATGGAGCAAAAATTGCAAACCGTGGGTTATGTGGAAGCCGAGCAGCTTCAAGATACCATACTTGGAGAAAGGGGATTAAAATTTAGAGGGCATGAGTTCCATTTTTCCGTAGAGGAAGGCGGGGGCAAATCCTTTGGTTTTATGATTGAGAAAATCCGCACCGGCGCAAAATATCCAGCGGGATTTGCGCAAAAAAACATCTTGGGGTCTTATCTTCATTTGCATTTCAGAGGTTCGAAGGTGGCGGCGAAAAATTTTGTGAAATCTTGCAGGAAATTTAAAAATAGGTGAATTATGGGAAAAATCGTTTTGGTAACGGGCGGCGCAAGAAGCGGTAAGAGTGAATTTGCGGAAAAATACGCAAAAAAATACGGAAAAACAGTATCATATATTGCGACTGCGGAAATTTTCGACGATGAGATGAAAAATCGAGTAAAACTTCACCAAAAACGCCGTCCGAGTGAATGGAAAACTTATGAGTATCCTAAAAACGCTCATATAGCCATTGAAGAAGCGGGAAAACATTCGGACTTCATTCTCTTTGATTGCCTTACCGTATATCTCAGCAACTTGATACTCTCCATGGAGGATAATATCGACGACGCAAAAATTGATAACGCATTTGATTTATTGCTGGCGTCGGCAAAAAAAATCCCCGGCGCAACGGTTTTTGTAACAAACGAGGTTGGCGCAGGAATTGTGCCTGAGAACAAATTGGCGAGACTTTACAGGGATATAGCGGGGAGAATGAATCAGAAATTTGCGTCGGAAGCGGACGAGGTTTATTTGGTAGTCAGCGGTTGCGCCGTGAATTTAAAGAACTCTGACAAAACGAGCTTAGAATTCCACCATCTCAACCTTCACGATGTCTGAATTGATACTTGCCTTTTCTATGTCCGGTTAACCTTTGATATAGGGCACAATCACATCGTAGAACTTTTTCGTCCAGTTAGCGTGGAAGTTTGCCATCTGGAACCAATCGGTCTCATTTTCGATGCTGACGTTATTCAACTGAACGAATACCTTAGACGACTTAATGTCGTCGCCACGGTTCCATTGTAGCGTTATCCCTAGCGCTGATTCGATTTCTGTTTTATGAGTGTAAAGACTATCGAAGGCGTCCTTGTTTTCCTGTTTGTTTCCCCTGCCAAAGACAACCTCTGCTCTTGCTGCATCATAGTTTGCTACGCAACAGAGATAGAATCCACCAATACCAAAGAATCCATTAATCCAATTGTCCCTCGATGGATTAACATTAGAGAAGGAGCCATCCTCCCCATGCGCCTTTTGGATAATTGGAAGCGCATACGTCCAGTATTTTCTCCGAAGCTCATGACGTCTGCTATGATCATATGAATTAGATTCATTTTCATCACGCAGGTAAAATACCAAGTCTGTCGGATTTTCACCATATAGTTTGAATAGACGACTCAGAACGGACAGCTTACCCTGTGTACTGGTATTTGTCCACACATAGATACCATCGCCGATTTCCAACCGCTTTGTGAACGTATCCGGATTAATACTGAAATGAAGTGCAATATTTTCATCATCAGACATAGCAAGCTTTGTAATGATGGCCTTGTCCTCTGCATACAGAATTTGTATAACCTTCTGGAACATTTCAACCCAGCTCGTTACCGGCTGTTCTGTATTTTTAAAGGTAAATTTTGCAATCAGACGTCCGGTTAGTTCGCCCTCGTCCTCAAGAGTATAAGTTTCAAGCTGTTTTCCTTCCGGTTTATATTGTGTGACAGGCGCTGCCCAGATAGTCAGCGCTCTGCCCATAAGATATTCGCTGCGCTCTTTAAGCTCAGCTAGTGTCCATTTGTCTTTCTTGGCAATCCAAGTGTTCATGCGAATACCGCTGTCATCAAAACCCTTCGTCATGGTTTTCTTTTCGGTGAAAGATATATTGCTGTATTTTGAGTTATATGCCGTCAGCGTAAGATTAGCTATTCTGTGCAGCCAGTTTTCGTGGATCTGTTCGTAATCGTCTCCCAATTCCTTCTGCCATACTGGTGTTAGATGCTGAGGCATTATATGTTCAATCGAATAAGTGCCGTCATCGTAGTGACGGTACACATCTTTGTCTTCTAAAGTGTCGAAGTTTTCAAAACGCTCAAGAATGTAAATCTTATTCTTGCTGTTCATCAAGTAGACAGGACGGTTTTCAAATGCCGTCTTAAACTCCGCATCATCCGGGAAGCGGGCGCGTTCTTTCTTTGACAACAGTGCATATTTGAACTTCTCAACATAATTATCCTCTGTGCCATCGTATCGGACGATATCACGATGTAGCATAAGGAAGATTTTATTCAAGGAATTTGTAGGCAAGTCACATATTGTCCTGCGGAACAGGTAGTTCTCTGTAATTAGAAAAATCTCTGCGATTTCTGCCAGCGTCAGTTTATTTTCATTATAGAGGCGCAACACCTCAAGGAAGAATGGCCTTGTAACCGTAGTCTCCAAACGGTTTAGCCTGTCGATGCACGCATCGAGTGCAGAACTACCGGAATTTCCGTCGAGAAGAATCTGATAGCGTTTTGCATAGGCCAGTATATCTGCTAGCAGCGGTTCCGTCTCAATCTTTCCGAGCTCCACAAAATTCTTAAAATTGATATAGACTTTCTGCTGCTGCGGAATGGTTTGTTGCTTTACGCTTAGGTAATCCCTAATGAAAGCGCTGACATCATATTTTGTACAAACCTCAATCTTGTTCCAATATTTGTCGTAATATTTCTCCTGCTCCTTAGATGGCAAGCCCATTAGAATAAAATTTCGAATCTTATCACCTTCGCTAAGATCGAGGCCGGTAGAGTTCAAACTTTCGAAAATAAGCTGTGGATTGTCGTCCGTATCCAGCCTGATATTTATGATTTCCAGACAACAGATTGCGTCATAGAGTTGGTCAATTGTGATTTCCTGCTTTTGAATCCGCTCATGGAAGTAATTGTAATTCACCGTCAAATTAGATTCGCGAATGTACTCCGTCGGATCGGAGAACAACTTCCCGAAAGCCGTCTGATCATTCTTGACCGGCTTTAACTTAATCCTAGTATCCTCCGGCTTCCACTTATCAACGAGATACTCCTCTAAAATCCGCTGCTTAAGGTTAGAGGTCTTCGGCACAATTATACCTTTATCAATCAGGTTATACATTGCAAGGAACAGCAAAGATACTGTAGTCAAGCGTTGCTGACCGTCAATGATTTGGAACTCCTCATTATGGCCATCCGGGTTATATACTGAAACAAGACTCCCGAAAAAATGGCTCTTTTGATGTCCCTTGATTATTTTTACAAGATCATCATACAGTTGCTTGCAGTTCTCGGTCTTCCAGTCATAATTCCTCTGATAAACCGGAATGACAAACCGCTTATCTGAACCCTCCATATATTTAACAAATTTACATTCTGAACCTTTCATCTATCATAAGTCCTCCTTCACCCTCAGATGTTATTATTATAAGCTCTTCGCACAATGATACACGATAGGGATAAAATTATCAAGTACTTTGCTTTCATACGTGTTAGGGAAAACATACTTTTTGGTTACTATTCATGGGTAGTACAACATAGTGGTGCGAAAGGTGAATTAGTGCCGTTCATGGTCGACCTCTCCACCGCTTCGCGGTCCCCCTCCCCTTTCAGGGGAGGCAACGTGAAGGTGACTTTTCTATTATATATCCGTAAAATGAGAAATCAGAGAGCCTCCCCTGAAAGGGGAGGTGCCCGAAGGGCAGAGGGGTTGACCATGAAGAGCAATATTTTTCTTTTTTTCTACCCGTGAATAGTAACACTTTTTGATTTTCTAAATGTGATTGAGCAGGAATTTTCTTGAAAAAAGAGAATTTGTATGTCAGAAAACGATGTAAGAATTTACGAGGCGGGCGAATTTTGTGGCGAAATATCTTATGATGATGGGGACAAGTTCCCATGTGGGAAAAAGCGTATTGGCGGCGGCTTTTTGCCGTATTTTTTTTCAGGACGGAAAAAAGGTTGCGCCTTTTAAAGCGCAGAATATGGCGCTTAATTCTTATGTAACCAAAACGGGAGATGAAATGGGACGAGCGCAGGTTATGCAGGCTGAGGCGGCAAAAATCGAACCGTCCGCAAATATGAATCCAGTGCTTCTAAAACCTACGGGGAACGCTTCGTCGCAGGTTATTGTAATGGGCAAACCCATAGGCACATATTCCGCTCTGGATTATCATAAAAAAATAGCGAAAGACGCTTGGGAATCGGTAAAAAAAGCTGTCAAAGAAATAGAGCGAGAATACGATACTATTGTTATTGAAGGAGCAGGTAGTCCCGCTGAAATAAATCTTAAGGCTAACGACATTGTAAATATGAAAGTAGCAAAATACTTAAACGCTCCCGTACTGCTTATCGCAGACATTGACAGAGGCGGGGCGATAGCTTCGTTGGTGGGAACTCTTGAACTTTTGGACGAGGACGAACGGGCCCTTGTTAAAGGTTTGGTGATAAATAAGTTTCGGGGAGACGTAACGTTGCTTCAGCCCGCCGTTGATTTTTTGGAGAAAAAAACCAAAAAGCCGGTGCTTGGAATTTTGCCATATATGGAAAATCTTTTAATAGACGACGAGGATTCCGTTTCGCTCAAAGATAAAAGGAATAACGATAATGCGTCCGTTAAAATTGCCGTGGTAAAACTCCCTAAAATCTCCAACTTTACGGATTTTGATGCGCTTTACGAATCAAAAGACGTGAATTTGATATATGCAGAAACAAAAGAACAGCTTGATGATGCGGATTTGATAATTTTGCCGGGAAGCAAGAATACCGTTGCAGATTTGTTGCATATACGAAAGAGCGGTGTTGAAGCTAAGATTTTGGAGAGAATGAAAGCGGGTATTCCACTTGTGGCGATCTGCGGCGGTTATCAGATGATAGGAAAGAAAATTGAAGACCCGTATCATATGGAAAGCGAATTGGATGAAGTTGAAGGTATTGGTATTGTGGATATGAAAACGGTTTACAGTACAAAAAAGCGTACCTTACAGGTATTCGCAAATGCGGAAAATATGGATTTTTTAGGTATAAACAAATCATACAAAAATCTTTCCGGCTACGAAATTCACATGGGAAAAACGGAATTTTACGAAAATGTAAAACACCCTTTTATAATCAATACGAAAGACAGTCAACGAGATGGAATTTCCAAGGAATTGATTTTAGGCACATACATTCACGGCATATTTGACAACGATGAATTTCGAGGGGATATGTTAAACAATTTGAGAAAAAGAAAGGGATTATCGCCTATTGAATATGGCGAATCGCTAATGGCGCGTAAGGAAAAAAGTTACGATGAATTGGCAAAAGTAGTAAGGAAGAATTTGGACATGGAGAAGATAACGGAGATTATGGAATCATGTGTTTGAGTCAAATTTTTCGCTGAGCTTGTTATTGACAGGTTTATGACGATATGTTAAGATTGCCATGTGAGAGGCTGATAAGGGAAGATTTTGTATACCGATTGGATTTCTTTTTTGGGTCGGGTCATAGCGTTGGGTCTTTCGCAATGGAGCCTTGTGAACCCCGTCAGGTCCGGAAGGAAGCAGCGGTAAGCAAATCCCTTCATGTGCCGAAAGGGTGCCTGATATGCTATGACCCGACGTGAAAAAGAAAAGTCGCCTGTGGGCGGCTTTTTTATTTGTAAAGCGAGGGAAATTATGGCGTACTTGGCGTTATATAGAAGATGGAGACCCACTTCATTAAGCGAATTAAAAGGACAATCCCATGTGCGACGCACTCTTTCTCTCGCCATAAAAAACGGGAAAATCGGTCACGCTTACCTTTTTACGGGGCCTAGGGGCACGGGAAAAACCAGTACTGCAAAAATTTTGGCAAAAGCCTTAAATTGCCTTAATCCAAAAGACGGAGAGCCATGCGGCGTTTGCGAGTCATGCAAGAAAATAGATAGCAACGCTTCAATGGATGTGTTTGAAATAGACGCGGCATCCAACAGAGGTATCGACGAAATAAAAAATTTGCGTGAAACCGTAAAGTTTGCGCCTGTTGACGGGAAATATAAGGTATATATCATAGATGAAGTGCATATGCTGACAACTGAGGCTTTTAATGCGCTGTTAAAGACGATAGAGGAACCGCCAGCTTTTGTGATATTTATTCTCGCTACCACAGAGGCGCATAAGGTTCCGGCTACCATTCAATCTCGCTGCCAAAGATACGATTTTCGTCCCATTGCGGCAAATGAAATTGTGGAACGGCTCCAATTTGTGGCTAAAGAGATGAATTTTGAGGTTGAAGAAGACGCTTTTTGGCTCATAGCAAACCATGCGGACGGCGGACTTCGCGATGCGCTTTCCATTCTTGACCAATGCGCCGCAAACGCTTCGGGAAATATAAAAAAGGAAGACGTTGAAGAAGTATTGGGATTAGTTGGCGGCGTATGGATAAGAAAATTGGCGGAGGCGATTGGCAGACGCGATACTAATGAGGTTTTGACCATTGTGGATGAAATCGTAAAAAAGGGTAAGGAACTGAATCAGTTGGTTGCGGAAGTTTCCTTATTTTTACGAGGTGTGCTTATTTATCAATCGGTAGGGAGTTTTAGCGATATAAATCTGTATAGGACAAAGGAAGAAGATTTAACGACAAGCGCCGAACTTTTCACAAGCGAACGAATAATTAACGCTTTAAAAAAGTTGAACGAGCTCATTTACGCCTTGAAATGGACAGGCGCAAGGCGCATTATGACGGAAGTGCAGTTTATTTCCCTATGTACGGAAGAAAGCGCAAATGTAACGGGTAATGAAGCAAATAACGCTTATAACGACGAAAGAATAAAGCGACTTGAAGCCACCGTTGCAGCCCTTAGCGCCAAACTTGCTAATGTTTCTGCTAATAATACAGCTTCAACCGTAGCGGTAGAAAGAAAAGCTGAAAGGCGACAAACCGCAGATGAACCAAAAAAAATTATCGATAAGCCCCAAAAAGAGACTTTATCAACCACAGTAATAAAAAATACAGAAAATAAAGATACCGTTGCCAAGAAAAAAACTGATGGTGAAAAAATTACGCCGATTAACGCAGAAAGCGGTCAAAAACTATGGGAGCAGGTTCTTGATAAGTTTGTTGAAAACGGTAAGAAAAACGTGGTTGCCTGCTTAAAGCAGGGTATTCCCGTTAGTTTGACGGAAAACAGCATTGCCGTTGGCTTTAAAAGCGTGATGATGGCTAATCTTGCGAATAAACTCTACAAAAAACAAGTGGAAACTATTCTTTCCGAGCTTACGGGTAGAAATATCGCTTTAACGACTGAAACTGTTCAAGCGGGAGCATCAACGCCCAGTGTTAAAACCGTTGCAGAAAAATCTGCGCCGAAAACGCAAAAAAGCGAAGAATTAACAGGCGAAGGATCAGATAATTTGAAACTGGCGACAAAAGTATTTGGCAGTAATTTTATTGACGCGCCGAATAAAAAACTGAAACAAATAACGATTTCGCCCGAAACAAGTCCTGATAATATGTCGGAAAATGTTCGGGCGAATGCGTCGAAAAACATTCCTGTCACCGACGAATTTGACGATTTTGATGCGCCGCCTCCGCCGGGGGACGAAGATTTTGTGGATTTTGAAATGTAATCAGCGATATAGGAGGAAGTTATGAGAGCAACTAATTTATATGCGCCGACACTTCGCGAGATGCCGGCAGACGCGGAACTTATAAGCCATAAACTTATGCTTAGAGGCGGCATGATGAGGAAATCCGCCAACGGTATGTATACTTTTTTACCGCTGGGATGGCGGGTTATTAAGAAAATTGAAGCTATTATAAGAGAGGAAATGGATAAAGCCGGCGGACAGGAAATTATGATGCCTATTTTGCAACCTTCCGAACTCTGGGAAGAAAGCGGTCGGTGGGCGGCTTACGGCAAGGAAATGATGCGAGTCAAGGATCGACACGATCACTCCTATTCGCTTGGTCCCACTCATGAAGAGATGATGACTGCCCTTGTTAGAAATGAGGTGCGCTCGTACAAACAGCTTCCTCTGATGCTTTATCAAATTCAGGACAAATTCAGAGACGAGCGTCGTCCCCGTTTTGGACTCATGCGCAGCCGCGAATTTATCATGAAAGATTTGTATTCTTTCGATAAAGATGTTGACGGTATGAATATATCATACGATAAAATGTATAAGGCGTACCAAAACATTTTTACCCGTATGGGGCTTACATTTAGGCCAGTGGAAGCGGACAACGGCGCTATAGGCGGCGGTCATTCTCACGAATTTACCGCGCTGACGGAAGCCGGAGAATCGGTTATCGCTTGTTGTTCTAAATGCGACTTTGCCGCAAGCGATGAAAAGGCTGAATTAAAAGCGATTGTCGCGGCCGACGAAGTTGAGGAAGAACTAAAAAAAGTATCCACGCCGGACGCTCATACAATCGACCTTTTGGTTAAATATTTAAATATTCCAATCGAAAAAACCATTAAAGCCGTGGCTTATCAAACCGAAACAGACGAACTTGTCCTCGTTTTTGTACGCGGCGATCATGACGTAAACGAAGCAAAAGTATTGCATTTCTTGGAAAACGCCAGGGAACTTCGTATGGCGGACGAAGAAGCAATCACAAACGCCGGAGGTTGCCCCGGTTTTATGAGTCCTATCGGTATAAAAAAAGGTACGAAGATTTTGGTTGATTTGACCGCTATGGAGATGAAAAACGCCGTTTCCGGCGCAAATGAGGTTGATACTCATTATACCGGCGTTAATCCGAAGCGAGATTTTAAAGATGTAATAGTGGCGGACATCCGCATGGTTAAAGAAGGAGATCCTTGCCCCCGTTGCGGCGCGCCCCTTTCTCTTACCAGAGGTATTGAAGTCGGGCAGGTTTTTACCTTGGGCGAAAAATACAGCGCATCTATGAACGCAACATTCTTAGATGAAAACGGCAAGGAAAAACCGCTTGTAATGGGTTCTTACGGCATAGGCGTAGGACGCACCATGGCGGCGATTATAGAGCAGCTTCACGATGACAACGGCATTATCTGGCCCGTAAGCGTTGCGCCTTTTGAAGTTGCGGTGGTGCCTGTAAACGCAAAAAATGCGGAGCAACTAAAGACCGCCGAAAACATATATAAAGAATTAAAATCGAAGCATATCGACGTTCTTTTAGACGATAGAATCGAACGCGCCGGCGTAAAGTTCAAGGATGCGGATTTAATCGGATATCCTCTTCGCATTACGGTAGGGCCTAAAGCAGTAGAAGAAGGAATTGTGGAAATAAAAATCAGAAAGAACGGCGAAATAAAGTTGTTAAAGCAGGACAAATACGTAGACGAAATTATTAACTTGTTGAAAGAATTGTGATTTAAAAGACAAATTAATAACGTTATAGTACGAGATTATTAAAATTTTTTCTTTTCTCTTTTTCTTTGCTTCTTTCTTTTTCTCTTTTCTTTTTTATAAAAAAGAAAAGAGAAAAAGAAAGAAGGGGTTTTAGGCAGAAAGCGAGGCGGATTATGACACAGTTTGACAAGCGAAATTTAAGCATGATGATGGATTTTTACGAAATGACCATGGCGAACGGTTATTTTGTTGACGGGCGGCAGGATATGGAAGTGGTGTTCGACGTGTTTTACCGTTCCAATCCCGATAATGGCGGATTTGCAATATTTGCAGGGTTGGAACAGGTTGTAGAATATGTGGAAAATCTGCGCTTTCTGCCTGAAGATATAGAATTTTTTAGGAAACAGAATATTTTCTCGGAAAATTTTTTGGAATATTTGAGGGATTTTAGATTTAAGGGCGATATAACGGCTTTTCCCGAAGGTACCATTATGTACCCAAACGAGCCTATACTGACGGTAGAAGCGCCGGTTATTGATGCGCAGTTAATAGAAACGGCGATTTTGGCGCAGATAAATCACCAGTCATTGATAGCGACGAAGGCGAGACGCATTGTAAAGGCGGCGGACGGAAGAGCCGTAAGCGATTTTGGAGCAAGGCGCGCCCACAATATGGATGCGGCGACTTACGGCGCAAGAGCCGCTTATATAGGCGGGGTCGTAGGGACGGCGACCGTAACTGCGGGGCAGATATTTGACATTCCCGTAAACGGAACTATGGCGCACAGCTGGGTTATGCTCTACGGTGACGAATACGAAGCGTTTAAGAGTTACGCTGAAATTTATCCGCACGCTTCGGTTTTTTTGGTGGATACTTATGATGTGATTGATTCCGGCATACCAAACGCCATTCGCGTGGCGAAAGAAGTTTTGGAGCCGATGGGGGAGAGGTTAAAAGGTATTCGCATAGATTCCGGGGACTTGGCGTATTTATCGAAAAAAGTTCGGGTAATGTTGGATAAAGCCGGACTTAACGACTGCAAAATCGTTGTGTCCAACAGTTTGGACGAATTTACGATCTCTTCGCTTTTACATCAGGGCGCTGCAATCGATAGCTTTGGAGTAGGGGAGAGGCTTATAACAGCAAAGTCACAGCCTGTTTTTGGGGGAGTGTATAAACTTGCCGCCGTAAAAACGAACGGCGAATATTCGCCCCGTATGAAAGTTTCCGAAAATGTTGAAAAAATCACAAATCCCGGTAGGAAAGACGTATACAGAATTTATGATGCGTCCAATCACGCCGTTGCGGATTTGTTGGCAATATCCGGCGAAGTTGTTGACATGGACTCGCCATATCGCTATGTTGATCCTAAAAAACCTTGGAAGAACAGATTTTTTGAAAACGCTAAAGCTAAAAATCTTCGCAAAGTGTATGTAAAAAACGGCAAAAGGGTCGCTCAATTACCATCATTAAATGAGATAAGGGAGTATGTAAAAACACAACTTGCGGATGAAATATGGGAAGAGGAGCAACGATTTGAAAATCCCCATATCCATTACCTTGACATGACTCCTTCGTATTATGATTTAAAAATGAGTTTGTTGCACGAAACAAAAAAACAGCGTGAGGACTGATTATTGATGATTAACGGAGCTACAAAATTATTGGGGATAATAGGCTGTCCCGTCGCTCATTCCATGTCGCCCGTAATGCAAAATGCGGCTTTAGAAGATGCCAATTTGAATTATGTTTATGTGCCGCTTGAAGTTTCACGCGACTCATTAAAGGAAGCGGTAACGGGACTTCGAGCCGCAAATTTTCGAGGATGGAACGTGACTATTCCGCATAAGAGCGCCATTATGCCGCTTTTAGACAAAATCAGCGACGACGCAAAAATGTTGGGCGCAGTCAATACTGTTGTAAACGATAACGGAAAACTTTTCGGCTATAACACCGATGTTACGGGATTTTTAGCGGGGCTTCAAGAGGCAAATTTTAACGCCGCAGGAAAAAAAGTCTGTGTTATAGGCGCAGGCGGCGCGGCGCGAGCTGTGTTGTGGGGGCTTTTAAAGGAGAAAGCCGGAAATATCGTAGTTGCGGTGAGGGATAAAGCCAAGGGGTTATCGTTTATTGGAGGATTTACGGCTTATAAAAATCTTTCAGTATGCGATTTCTCAGAGGACGAATACAAAAACGCGCTGAAAACTGCCGATTTAATAGTAAATACAACTCCTTTAGGTATGTACCCGAATGTTGACGAAATGCCTTGCGTTGATTTTTCTCTATTGAGAGATGACGCTTTGGTTTACGACGTAATCTATACTCCCGCTGAAACCAAACTTTTAAGGACAGCGAAAGAGCATAACCTTAAAACGCAAAACGGCGAAACAATGCTTGTAATGCAGGGAGTCGCTGCTTTTTCGTTATTAACGGGGAGTGAACCCAATGAAAAGCTTATGAAACAGGTAATAAAAAAGTATTTGGAGGAAAAAATCAAATGAAATTTGGAATAATAGGCGCAATGGATATGGAAGTTGACCTCTTAAAAGAAAACATGGAAAACGTTGAAGTAGTTGAAACTGCCAGAATGAAGTTTTACGACGGGACATTGTCAGGGCAAAAGGCAACTCTCGTCCGCTCGGGTATCGGAAAAGTCAATGCCGCTCTTGCAGCCGAAATTATAATTTCTCGTTTTAACGCCGATGTCATTATAAACACGGGTTGCGCCGGCGCGCTTGATAAGGAGCTTTCAATAGGAGATACGGTTATATCCAAAGATGCGGTTGAACATGATTTAGACACTTCCGCCATTGGTTTTAAAAAGGGCGAACATCCTTTTATGAACATTCGATTCTTTGAAGCTGACGAAAATCTGATAAAACGCGCCGAAGCCGCCGTTAAAGCCATTGCGCCTGATGTGAAAATTAAACTTGGACGCATTTGCACGGGGGATCAGTTTATTTCTTCCAAAGAAAAAAAAGCGGAGCTTGTAGAAGAATTTCAAGGTTCTTGCGCAGAAATGGAAGGCGCATCCATCGCTCACGTTTGCTATATGTATGATGCTCCATTCGTGATTATAAGGGCAATCAGCGATCAGGCGGATGATAAGGGGCAAATGTCTTTTGAGGAATTTGCGCCAATAGCGTCTAAGAGAAGCGCAGCGATTACGAAGTACATGATTGAAAGTTGGAAGTAAAAAAAGCCGTAACGCTTATGATTTAAGCGTTACGGCTTTTTTGCGCTCTGTTACACTTTGCAGTGCGGGCAAGAACCGCCGCAGGAGCAAGTTTCGGAAGTTTCTGTCCCGCAAGAGCAGCTGCCGGATTTAAAGTGATAATATATGTGCCTAAAAGCAAACCCTAGGGCGATAAAGAATACGCCGCCGACTATCACGTCCGCCATGATACCGCCTCCGTCAAAATCCTAAAAGTCGTCCGATTTGGTACACGAGAAGAGAGACAACCCAAGCCAAGAAGAACATATAGACAGCGGAGAACGCCATCCATTTAAAGCCGCCCGCTTCTTTCTTTATTGTGCCGAGCGCCGTGACGCAAGGTGTGTAAAGTTGAGAGAAAACCATAAATGTGAAAGCGGAAAGCGAGGTAAACGCCGCGCCCATGCCGCTGTTTAAGAAGATTTCAGCTTCTTCTGCCGCAGTATCGGGATCGATTTCACCGGCAACGCCGTACAAAATACCCATGGTGGAAACAACGGTTTCTTTTGCCAAAATACCGTTGATAACGGCCGCGCCCGCTTCCCATGTGTTAAACCCGTGGAAGTAGAAGAGCGGAGCTATGATGCCTCCAAGACCGGCTAAGAAGCTTTCGCTCATCTCCTCGGTTTGACCGGAGAAATTGAAGTTTGCCAAGAACCATACTATAACGCTTGCGGCAAAGATAATGGTACCCGCTTTAATCAAATATCCCTTGCCCTTGTCCCATGTCTCAAGAAGCACGGTTTTAATGTCCGGGATACGATACGGAGGAAGTTCTAAGAGGAAAGTGGAGCCTTCGTCTTTAAGCACCGTCGCGCCTAAAATTTTTGCAGCCACGATCGCCATGACAACGCCTATGATATACATAAGGAACACCACGTTTGCGGCGTTATCGGGGAAGAACATCGCGGCAAAGAGAGCCATAATGGGAAGTTTTGCGCCGCAGGTTAAAAAGGGCGTAACCATGATTGCAGTCAAGCGATCCTTCTCGGAATCAAGGGCTCTTGCGCCCATGATGGCGGGAACGGCGCACCCAAAAGACATCATCATGGGCATAATGCCTTTGCCCGTAAGACCAACGCGGCGCATCACGGGATCGGTCACAAAGGCGACCCTAGCCATATATCCGGTGCCGTCCAAGAAACTCAAGCAGAAGAACAAAATGAAAATCAAAGGCACAAAGGTTAAGACAGCGCCAACGCCTGCAATTGCGCCGTCAACGATCATGGCTTTCAGCCACTCGGAAACCCCTACGCCCTCCAAAAATGAGGTTGCGCCTTCGGTTATGGGACCCGCCACAAGCTCGTCGACCAAATCCGCTATGGGTTGACCTATCCATTCAAAAGTAATTAAGAAAACTACATACATTATTCCCAAGAATAAAAATGGCGCTAAAATGCCGTTCGCAAGGTATTTATCTATGGTTTCGGATACGGATACGCTTCTTTTATCAATGGTAACAACTTCGCTTACAATGTTGTTTATAAGGGCGTATCGCGCGTCGATAATCGCTTCTTCAATTTCTTCGGCGGATTTGCCGCTCTCGTTTATGGATTTTACATTTTCAATATGCGATTGAATCATCTCCGAAGGATGGTATTTCTCCATTACCTCGGTGGTAAACACGCTGAGCAGCGTCTTAACGCCGTCGCTTCTTCTTCCGACGGTCTCAACCACGGGCATACCCAATATCTGCGAAAGTTTTTCCTTATTTACGACAAGACCGCGCTTTTTCGCCTCGTCCTGCATATTGAGGTCGATGAGAAGGGGAATTCCCTCTTCCATAAGCTGAAGGGTAAGGAAGAGATTCCTCTCTAAGTTTGAAGAATCCAAAACGTCAACCACAACGTCCATCTTGTTGTTCTTCAAAAAATCCATAACGATGGCTTCTTCGGGCGAACGAGCGGAAACGCTGTATGTACCGGGCAAATCAACGACGGTTATGTTTCGACCTTGATAGTTTAAATATCCGATTTTTTTATCAACGGTAACGCCGGGCCAATTCCCGATTTTCTGCCTTGCTCCCGTAAGCTGATTGAAAATCGTAGACTTACCCGTATTGGGATTGCCTGTAAGCGCTATAGAAATATCCGACAACTTTTTCACCCTACCTTTTGTACGATTACTTTTTTCGCATCTTCTCGCCTAAGCGCAAGTTTATAAGAACGGATTTTTATAGCCATTGGATCGCCAAAAGGCGCGCTTGGCATAACCTCGATCTTTGTTCCTTTTGTGAGTCCCATTGTCATAAGCCTACTCTTAAGGGGCGAAGGCTCTATTTTTTCTACGCAAAAGGTTTCGCCGACCTTTCCTTCTCGAAGCGTCATTTAAATTCCTCCTATACGAGATTGAAAAAATTTTTCAATTGAGAATTTATGTATATAATAAATGAAACTTGCTCTCATGTCAATAGTTGATTTTTGTATAATATTGAAAATTATTTTTATATAAAAGAAATTTTTAATTGATAAAATTTCAAAACAGTATTAAAATAGTAAAAAATTAAAGCAATTTTAGATTGGAGATACTTATGAATAAAAAGCAACGCACAATGCTTATCAGGATTATTTTGACAACTATTCTTCTGATAAGCGTATCATTATTAAATTTTACCGGATTGACGCGCATAGTTTTTTTTCTTTTACCTTATTTCATAATCGGTTGGGACATACTTTTAAAAGCGGCAAAAGGCGTAAAAAACCGTCGATCTATGGATGAAAATTTGCTTATGGCAGTGGCTACAATCGGCGCCATTGCGCTTGCCGTTAACGACGAATTTCATGGTAAAGAAGGAGATTTTACCGAAGCGGTAGCCGTTATGCTCTTTTATCAAATTGGAGAATGGTTTCAAAGTTACGCCGTAGGCAAGAGCCGTAAAAATATTTCCGAGCTTATGGATATAAGACCTGACTACGCCAATATTGAAGTTGACGGTAAAATCACGAAACGTGATCCCGATAATATTGAAGTCGGCTCAACAATCGTTGTATTACCGGGAGAAAAAATCCCTATCGACGGCGTTGTGGAATCCGGTACTTCTTCTATAAATACTTCCGCTCTAACCGGAGAGAGTTTGCCGCTGGACATAGAACCCGGAAGCGAAGTTTTGTCCGGCGCGGTAAATTTAACGAGTCCGATTTACATTAAAACCACAAAGGCATTTGAAGAATCTACGGCGTCTAAAATTATGGAAATCGTAGAAAACGCAAGCTCGGCAAAGTCCAAAAGTGAAAATTTTATCACCCGTTTCGCAAAGGTTTATACTCCTGCCGTTGTGTTTTCTGCCGTTGCTCTTGCAGTAATACCTCCGATATTTGAAATCATGGTTGCGGGTGTGCCCCCAGAATGGAGCGTATGGATTTATCGCGCTCTTATATTCTTGGTTATAAGTTGCCCCTGCGCTCTTGTTATAAGCGTGCCGCTGTCTTTTTTCTCTGGACTTGGCGGAGCAAGCCGCGCAGGCATATTAATCAAAGGTTCGAATTATATGGAAACGCTGGCGGATGTTAAGACAATGGTAACGGATAAGACAGGCACGTTAACAAAAGGCGTATTCGATGTAGATGCAATTCACCCCAGTAAGATGCTCTGTTCCTTTTTACATAAGGCCGGAGGCGAATATATTAAAGCAGGCGATGGACTAGAACATTTAAAACAAGATCTCTTGCACGTTGTAGCCCATGTTGAAAAATTCAGTCCTCACCCGATAGCAAATTCCCTTAGAGAAGCCTATCCAAATACAAACGACGAATGTGAAGTGACAGACATCCAAGAATTTACCGGAAAAGGAATATCTGCTATAGTAAACGGTAAAAAAATCCATGTAGGCAATGAAAAACTCATGGAGGAGATTGGCGCAAAATGGCAATCGTGCGACAAAGACGGCGCTATAATTCATGTTGCCGTATCAGGCGAATACGCGGGACACATAATTATTGCCGACGTAATAAAGCCGACTTCAAAAGAAGCTGTCTCCATTTTACACGCTAACGGTATCAAGGTAATTATGTTGACGGGTGATACGGAAAGGGTCGCAGAGAAAGTAGCCGCTGAAATTGGTATAAAAGAATACAAGAGCCGCCTGTTGCCTGCGGATAAAGTGTATTATCTTGAGCAGGTATTGGCTGAGCAGAATAAAGAGAAGTATATCAGTTTCGAAACCTTAATTAATACGGTAAAAGGCAGAATTGTAACAGCGCCACATAAAGTTGCTTTTGTGGGCGACGGGATAAACGATGCGCCGTCTCTTGCTCGAGCTGATGTTGGAATAGCCATGGGCGGCGTTGGGTCGGATGCGGCAATTCAGGCTGCGGATGTGGTTTTAATGGACGACGATCCTTTAAAAATTCCTCTTGCTGTCAAAATAGCAAAAAAATGTATAAAAATTGTCAAACAGAATGTGTATTTTGCCATAGGTGTTAAATTTTTATGTCTAACATTAGGAGCCGTGGGACTTTTTAACATGTGGTTTGCGATTTTTGCAGATGTAGGCGTTATGGTGATAGCCGTTTTAAACGCCACGCGTGCATTGATAGTGCCTAAAATTGATAAAAAAATTCCCGCCTGCTAAGGCGGGAATTTTCAGACTGTAGACAAATATATTTAAAAATCCTTTCAAATGTGATAAAATACATTTGGAGGGATTTTTATGTATCGTAAACAAAGTAGAGAAAATCAAAATCAAATACAGTTCGTATGTTTAGACGATTTAGTGCCTAAAGACCATATTTTACGAGAAATAGATAAAGCCATCGATTTTAGCTTCATTTACGATGAAGTAGCTGAACTATATTCAGATTACGAAGGCGGTAGACCTGGCATTGATCCGGTGTCGCTTTTTAAGATTGTCTTTATTCAATATCTTTTTGGTATACGCAGTATGCGCCAAACTATAAAAGAAATTGAAGTAAATACCGCCTATCGCTGGTTTATCGGCTACGGATTGTTTGACCATATCCCTCATTTCTCCACCTTCGGTAAAAATTACGTTCGCCGTTTTAAAGACACCAATATCTTTGAAAATATCTTCTCTCATATTCTAGAAGAAGCCGTAAGAGCCGGTTTTATTGACGCAAGCGCAATATTTATCGATGGTACCCATATAAAAGCTAACGCCAACAAAAATAAACACGAAAAAATTAAGGTGGATAAACCAATGAAGCAATATCAATTGGAGCTTGAAGCAGAAATCAACGAGGATAGAGAAGTCCATGAAAAACAGCCGTTTAATCCAAAGAACGATTCCGCTCAACAAGTAGAGAAAACCAAAAGTACTACAGATCCTGAAAGCGGACTATTTGTAAAAGGTGAACATGAACGGTGCTTTGCTTATGTTGCTAATACCGCTTGCGACAGAAACGGATTTGTCCTCGGAGTTTCTGTTGATGCCGGTAATGTTCACGACAGCCAAATGTTTCATGAAGTATATAATA